>DASRCD010000640.1:0-6335 GCA_035653315.1 Candidatus Angelobacter sp. | reverse complement strand
GCGCGCAAAGATTGGGGACTGACCCGCGGCAGGCGCCGGCAACGCCTTTTAGCGGGGCCATGGGCAGTGGTTCAGTCAACCGGCAAAGTGGCTCGGTTTCCGGCAAGATACAGGACGAAAACGGCTCTGCAATGAAAGATGTCCGCGTGGACTTATGTAATTTAAATGGCGCAGTCGTTAGTTCTGCCTACACTGACCGGTCCGGCAGCTTTGAGTTCTCAGATGTTCCTTCCGGCAGTTACTCTGTGGTTGCAACGGCTGGAGTGCATGAAGAGCGTGAACGCGTGGAAGTAACTGGCTGGTCGAATTATGTAAGCCTTCGCCTGCCGGTGAATGGGAGACCACAAGATGGAATGAATGGCAATTCCATTACTGTTGCGCAATATCGAGTGCCGGGCAAGGCGCGCGATGAATATCGCAAAGCCCACGAAGCAGTGGAAAAGGGCAAACTGGAAGATGGGCAAAAGCATCTTGAGAAAGCCCTTGCCATTTGTCCTAATTTTGCTGACGCTCTCACCCTGCGCGGAGTGTTAGAGCTGAACCAACACAACGTAACGGCGGCAGTAACAGACCTGGACAAGGCAATTCAGGTTGATGGCAGCTATGCCATGGCTTACGTGGTGATGGGATCGGCCCTGAATATGCAATCCAAATATGATGAGGCAATCCGCTCTTTGCAGCGGGGCGAGTCGCTTTCACCGGATTACTGGCAGGTGCACTTTGAACTGGGGAAGGCTCATCTGGGTAAAGCGGAATATCCGGAGGCCGTAAGGGAATTACAAAAGGCCCAAAGCCTATCTTCGGTTGACTATCCGTTTATTGCGCTCCTGGAAGGGAATGCTTATCTTTCCATGAAGCAATATCCTGAAGCAGTGGCAGCCTTGCAGAGTTATCTGCAAAAAGATCCCACCGGAGAATACAGCCCCCAGGCGCATAAAATGCTTGATCGTGCGCAGGCGTTTGTGGCCAAAGCAGAAAAATAAACGGTGAAGCGGAAACGCATCCGAATTCCGGGCAGATAAAAGCGATTTATCTGCCCTTTTGATTTACAGCAGAAGCTTAGGTGTTTACCACGTTATTCTGGTTTGGTTGTGGGGACGCGACGGGGAGCAGGAGCGGCTCTTCCGGTATTACAATCCACGCTGCAAAGTAGGCAAGTGCTCCAAATCCCCCGACTATTGCGCAGACCAGCCAGACAATGCGCACCAGTGCCACATCAAGATCAAAATATTCGGCAAACCCCAGACATACGCCAGCTACTTTGCGGCCCTGGCGCGGACGCACCAGCCGCTCCCGGGACATAACTCCAGCTACGCGCTTGCCGCAATAAGAACAAACGTTGGCATCTTCAGCAATCACCTTACCGCAGTAGTTGCAATACATTGTTTTTCCTCAACTGACGGAACTGACTGTATCCGCCTTCAATCATGATACGCATTTGCGGTGAAAAAGTTCACTCATTGACTCTATTTCAATTTGGAAAAAAGCTTTTCACCCTAGCTTTCGCCTAAGTTTGCTGGTGAATGGGAGAAATGAAAGCGCTTTCTCCAATCCACCTAAAGAGCTGATTTTTGTTGTGTTTTGGCGGCAATCAAGCATCGCAAATATTTGCATATCCTCAATCATGGATTACCTCAGTAATTAAGGAAGTCAAGGGTAATAAGGTGTCATCCCCCCCTCTATCGGGCAGTTACCTGATTTCAGAAGCAGAGTAGAAGCGGTAAAACATCGTTGCTCCCCCGCATCCTGGAAAGAGGGATACGGAAGACAAACTTATGACAAGAACATTAAAGCCGATGAAGGAGTTCTACACAGAACCCGAGGCTGCTGGCTATCTCAACATTAACCTTCAAGAACTGTATTCGCTGCTTGACGAGTATATTTTTAACGATGGCAGCCCCCGTCCCCAAGATCTGACCTTTTGTGAGGCGGACCTTGTTCTGCTCGGATTTTGGAGCAAAACCAGGGAAAATCCCAAGGTCCTTCGGATGCCTCGCCGCCGGGAGGCCTGAAGCTTTTACATCGTAAGAATTTCCAGGTACATTGTCCCATTGGCCATGGGCCTAATGTAAGCCATTGCTGGGCAGTAAGTTAACAGGCATGCAACTTTGGCTTGCAACGTGCTCTTTAGTTATCCCAGAAAATCAGGGGTTTCAGCATGGCACATATGGCGCCCAATTATGAGGAACGGCAGGAGTTCTGGAAGCCTGCGGTTCCTCAACGGCATGAAGCATCACAACAGGCGGAAGTTCCCCAGCAGGTCTGCCAGGAGTGCGGCACAGATTTTGTCCTGGGTTCACGTTTCTGCTATGTCTGCGGTACTGACCGTAATGCCAATCTGGCCAATGCCAGTCCTGCCAGCTTGCGTGCCTGGGTGGATTATGTCGCGCTGCGGGATTCGCTGGGACAGACCAATGCTTCTCTTATAGCCCTGATTCTCGGCTGTGCCTGCATTATTGCAGCCATAGTCACCGGTTTTGTTTTTACCGCAAATACTCTGCTTGATTGGCAAGCCGTACAGCTATGGCGCATTGAATGGCTCCTGGCTGCTGTGGCCATTTTTGCCGCCGGATTCCTACTGAAAAAGAAATAATTCTCCTCTCCCCATACAAAAAAGCGGCGACGCGCATTCGCCGCTTTTTTATTGTTTGCAATATTGGTTATTTCGGTGACCAAGAAAAATGGCTGCCCGAAAGCAGCCATTTTTGTTAACTGAAAAGCTCGTTAATAACGAGGAGGAGTGGTTGAGCTTGGTGAACTGCCGCTCGGCGTTGGCGGATTGGACATGCCAGGGCTCGGGGCTACCGTGCCTGTGCTGCCCGTTCCGGTGGTGTTGCCGCTACCAGGAGTGCAAGGATTCGCTACCGTCGAGGTGGTTCCGCTCGGCTGTGAAGCGCTGGCGCTTGCTGTTCCAGTGGTGCTGCCGCTGCTATTGGCTGGCGTGCATGGACCTGAAACCGTATTCGTGGTTGTGCCATTTGGCGAAGTTGCGGTTCCAGTCACTGAACCAGCGCTACCTACGCTCGATCCGGGCGTGGTGGAAGTGGATCCGGTAGAAGGCTGAGTTGAGGTTTGGCCGATGCCGGTAGAGGTAGTTCCCGGAGAAGTGGAAGTTGTTCCGGTCTGGGTGCTTGTGGTGCCTGGCGAAGTTGATGTTGTGCCAGTGGTTGTACTGGTTGTACCGGTTTGTGTTCCCATGCTTGTGCTGCTGCCGGTGGTTCCAGCGCCTGTTGCTGAGCCAGCACCTGCGCCTGCTCCCGCTCCTGCCCCACCTGCTTGCGCTGAGGCCACGCCTACAGCCAGCGCCAATACTGAAGATGCAATCAAAATTTTTCGCATTTGAAAATGCTCCTTGTCGCAATTGCCGCGGACTGAGTTTCTACCCTGACCGCATGCTTGTCCCTGTTTAAACACGCTTCAAGAATTGAGATGCGATATGTATGCCCTGAAGATGGCAAATGAGAACGGCAAAAGCAGAGCTGCTGCTAAAATACTTTTCTGCTGGTGTTTGGTTTCGTATGTATAGCTGCTCTGATGGACAAATACACCGCCTTGCTTCTATTCTTCCGCGTGTACCTTACATTAAAATGAGAGTCTCCACTTGTAAGCTGCTCAAGTTGTCTGGTACTCGCTTGAAGCGAATTGTTGATCGTGTGTTGAAGGGGAATATTTTGAACTTATCTTTTTTAGGTAACCGGGCCTGCCAGGCCTTGCTGCTGGTATTGGTCCTGTTCAGCACAGTTTTTACCGTTAGATTGCATGCTCAGGAAGGCGAGCTCTCTGCCGAGCAGATTATTCAAATCCTGCAGGCCAATCCTGATCTGCTGGCTGATGCCAAGGCCCAGATTGTGAGTCAACTCCAGCAGCGGGGGTACAACGTATCAGAGAAGGACATTACGGACGACCGGCTGTTCAACCAGATTCGCAGCGATGATCGTGTCCGCCAATATGCCAGCAATGAACTGATGCGGCGCGGGTATGGTCCTCAACAGAATGAGGAAGAGCAGCCGCAAGACCAGCAGATGCAGACCGGCCAGCAGAATAATCAGCAGCCGAACCAGCAATATCCCCAGTCACGGACCCAGCAAGGCCGAGCGCCGAATCAATCTTTTCCGCCTTCGCAGAATGGGCAGCAGAGGTTGGAAGACAACCAGAATCGCCGCCGGCCCATGCAGGAAAGCGATCAGGACAAAGAAAATACCAAGCGGCCGCAGCGGGAGCGCTCTCCTTTAGGCGATCTGCCTGCTCTTCGGGATCTTTATGCGCAGGTTCCCGTAGATGAGACCAAGCTGGAGCGCTTTGGTGCGGCGTTGTTTCGTAACAGCACAGCGAATTTATCTACATCTGACAAATCACCTTTGAGCATTCCGGTTGGCCTGGATTACGTGCTTGGGCCCGGTGATGAGATTGTGGTGGATTACTGGGGCGCGTCATCACAGCATATCCAACGCGCGGTGGACCGTGAAGGCCGCATCTCCATCCCGGATGCCGGGACGATTGTGGTTGCAGGGCGAACCCTGGGCGAGGCGCAGCAATCCATTCAGCGCCTGCTGAGCAGCCAGCTCAAAGGGATCACCGTGGATGTGACACTGGGCAAACTGCGCACTGTGCGCGCTTTTATTGTAGGCGATGTTAAAAATCCCGGCGCTTACGACATCAGCTCTCTTTCCACAGCCCTGAGCGCATTAATCACCGCAGGCGGCCCAACTGAAACCGGTTCGTACCGGACAGTGAAACATTTTCGCGGCAAGGCGCTGGTGGAAGAAGTGGACTTGTATGACCTGATGCTGAAAGGCGTAAGCGGCAGCGAGGTCCATATTGAATCAGGTGACAGCATTCTTGTGCCCCCGGTGGGAGCGCAGGTCACGGTTGCCGGAAAGGTACGCCGTCCGGCAATTTACGAACTCCGTAATGAGCAAACCCTTGACCAGGTGCTTGATCTGGCTGGCGGCGTTCCCGTTACCGGCGAACTGAACCGCATTAAAGTGGAGCGCGTTGAGGCGCATGCGCGCAAAGAGATGTTGAGCGTCAGTCTTGGCAAGGATGTCGATTTGAAATCGGCGGATGACACTTTTCGGCGGTTTCGCATACAAGATGGCGACGTGATTACCGTTGCGCCCATTCTTCCTTACAGCAATCGCACCGTGTACCTGCAAGGGCATGTTTTCCGTCCTGGAAAATATCCCTATAGAGATGGCTTCAAGGTTACCGATCTCATTTCTTCTTACGATGACCTTCTGCCTGAGCCGGCAGACCGCGCTGAGATTGTGCGGCTGCATCCGCCGGATTTCAGTCCAACGGTGATTCCGTTTAATCTTCGGGACGTGCTGGCCAAACACGTGGAGGCTCCCAGCCTGGAGCCTTTTGATACTGTCCGTGTATTTGGGCGTTATGAGAGTGATGCCCCCCGAGTAGCAGTTTACGGTGAAGTGTTGCGTCCGGGAGAATATCCACTTTCTGAACGCATGACTGCCGCAGACCTGCTGCGCATGGCTGGCGGCTTTAAACGCAGTGCTTACCAGCAGGCCGCCGACCTCACCAGTTATTCCGTGATTGATGGCGACCATGTTGATCTTGAACACCGTGAAATTCCAATTGGAAAGGCGCTGGCCGGTGAAGCTGATACTGATGTATTGCTAAAGCCCGGCGATGTGCTGACGATTCGCCAGATTGGCGGTTGGACGGACATTGGCGGCGCTATTGCCGTAACGGGTGAGGTGATGCACCCGGGCCGTTATGGTATCCAGAGAGGAGAGCATCTCAGCTCCATTCTGAAAAGAGCGGGCGGATTTTCCGGCGAAGCTTACCCTTACGCGGCCATTCTGGATCGCGCACAGGTGCGTGAAGCGGCAGCCAAAAGCCGTGAAGAGATGGTTGCAACCTTGAGGTCTCAATCCCTCACTACCAGCGGCTCAGGCACAGGCAGTTCAGATACAGGCCCTCTCCCCAATACGGCAGCAGCACGGTCACAAGCCGCTGCGGAAGAGCGCGAACGCCAGCAACTCCTGGACAAGCTGAAAAAGATCCAGCCCAGCGGACGTATTTTGATCCATATTGATGCCAACATTGAAAAGTGGGAGAACACCCCGCTGGATGTGGAAGTCCGTCCGGGTGATGCTCTTTACATTCCCAAAAAACCTAATTTCGTGATGGTCGCTGGACAGGTTTATAACCCTGTTGCTATTACTTTCAGTCCCGGTAAGCATGCGGGCTGGTATTTGAAGCAGGCAGGCGGGCCCACCAGTCTTGCTAATAAAAAAGAGGTCTTTGTTGTTCGCGCCAACGGCACCGTAGTGGGCCGCAACTCCGGGGAATGGTGGTCTGGAAATGTTCTT
>DASRCD010000639.1:0-3555 GCA_035653315.1 Candidatus Angelobacter sp. | reverse complement strand
TCACGTCCTTTTCAGCCTCGTCTTTAATAACCGCGTTGCGGACCTGCCCGAAAAGAGTCACCGTGTCGCCATCTACGCGGTAAGCAAGATTGTCAAAAATCGTGTACTGCGGAATCATCACCAGCTCATGCCGCACTTCCTTGGTAATGCGCTGCTGCCCGTTGGCGGAAAGCGCCTGTGCCTGGTCATTGGACCTGGCAAATCCAGCCGTTGCGCCCAAGGCAAGAACTGACGCCAAAAATATCTCAAAAGCCTTCTTCATACCCTATCCTCCTCCTCTTGAGGACCCACTGCTTGTTTACAATTTAGTTAATAGGTTAGATGGCATTAAGGGAACAAAGTTTCGATGTGGAGCGCAGCCTGACAATTCTTAATCTGGATTTGTGGGCAACCTGAGAAAAGAAGCGGGTCAGTATGTCTCTCAGTCCCACCCATCTGTGTTCCGTCCCTCTCCAGCAAAGACAAACACAAATTTTGTGTATCCTATAAATTGCGCTGAGACGTCCTTGTCCTGTCTGCGTCTATTGACGCGTGAACTCGGGGCCAGGGATTCTCATCTGAATGGAGCAGGAGCTTTGCTATGAAAATTGCCGTAGCAGGAATGATCTTTCTGGTGAACGCCGCGCTGTGTGTGGCCCAACCGCAAGCCGCCCCCCAGCAGCGAATCCAGGTGACTCCGCCCAATGCAAACCTGAATGCCATTCTGCAGCAGATTCAGCAGACCACCAGCTCCGCCAGCACGGACATTGGAAAATTGCGCATTGAAAAATGGAAGACTGATGCCGACCAGAAACAGCAGCTGCTGCAAGTGGCGCAGTCACTGCAAAAGAACATTGCCAACGCCGTCCCCGGCCTGATCACTGACGTGCAGACCAGCAAGGGCGGAGTGGTAGCCAGCTTCAAGCTGTACCACAATCTGAACGTCCTTTATGAATTTCTAAGTTCGCTGGCGGATGCCGCCGGGAGCCTGGGGAAGAAGGATGAATATGAGCCGCTGACCAATGACGCCAATTCACTCGATTCCGAGCGGCAAAATCTTTCTACTTATATAGAGCAGGCGGCAACCCGGCTTGAAACCACTTTACTGGCCGCACAGGCCAAGCTGGCCGCGCCCGCGCCCACGCCTTCCAAGGTGGTAGTGATCGACGAAAATGCCGCTCCGGCCAAAAAGACCACAAAACCAAGAAAGAAAAAGAGTTCCGCCGCTAAGCCTGATAGCGGGACTGGCTCAACTTCTGGAACAGCGGCTCCCGCGCAAACTTCCAGCACCCCCCATTAACAGCAAAAGATCTCTGGAACTTATGCCCCATGAATGGGGTCTATTCCCATGAAGGAACTGCTGTATCCCGTAAATGGTTACCGCCGTTACAGTTTGGGTAGTTGTAGCGGCGCCCATATCTTGATAACGTTGGGGTGACGCCATGCGAAAAATGGCGGGAGTAACAGCATTGGGTAACATCGCCAGCGCAATAGCCGTTCGGGCTGAGGAAGCCTCTATTGTCGCGGAGCTGAAAGCGGGTTCCGAAGAGGCTTATAACTGGCTTGTCGCGCATTATCACCAGCCAATCTATAGCCTTGTCTATCGCATCCTGACCGACCCTTCAGATGCGGCGGACACCACACAAGAAGTGTTTCTAAAGGTCTTTCGCGGCATGAAGCGTTTTAACGGCGAATGCAGCCTGAAGACCTGGCTTTACCGTATCGCCATCCATGAAGCCTCAAACCAGAGGCGGTGGTGGTTCCGGCACAAGAGTAAAGAAACGTCCATGGAGGCACAGGTGGATGAGGAAGGCAATTCCTTTGGCCTGTGTGACGTGATAGCTGACAAGCGCAATACTCCACTGGAAGCTTTTGAGCATGAGGAAATCCGCGCTCGCGTGGAACAGGAGTTGAAACAGATAGCCGAGCCTTATCGCACCACCGTGGTGCTGCGCGATATAGAAGGGCTCGCATATGAAGAAATTGCCGAGGTGCTGCAGATTTCACTGGGAACGGTAAAGTCCCGGCTGATCCGCGGCCGCGATGCCCTGAAGAAACGATTGGAAGCGTTTATTCAAGACATGGGGACTGAGGTAGGGGGAAATAAGCCGGCGCAGGCACGGAATTTGCCGGCGCAAAGACAAGTGGAGGCAGAATCATGAGGTGTGCAGAGGCACAACCCCTGTTCTCATCGTACCTGGACCGCGCACTCAGCGGCACGGAAATGCATGAAGTTTCCGGGCATCTGGAGCAATGTGCGCAATGCCAGCAGGATTACAACCTTTTGGAAAATACACGCTCTCTGGTTTCATCCGTAGGCCGCCGTCAGCCCCCCTCTGACCTGGCCCTGAAGATTCGTGTAGCTCTTTCCAGCGCACAGGCGCGCAATTCACAAGGCATTTTGCAGAGATACCGTGTCCGGCTGGAAAACGCATTAAACGGCATGATGTTCCCGGCCACCGCCGGCATACTTTCAGCCATCTTCTCTTTTGGAGTATTGATCGCGCTGCTGGTTCCGGCCCAGGTAAGCGCCTATGATGACGTTCCGTCAACGTTTTATACGCCGCCGCGGCTGCAGCTTTCTGAATATCCTGAAAGCCAATTGAACCTTGATTCGCCGGTTGTGATTGAGACATACGTAGATGCCACTGGCCGCGTGGAAAACTATAGGATTATCTCAGGCCGCGATGACGAAGAAATACGGGCCCAGTTGAACCGTGTCCTGTTGTTTACAATCTTCGCTCCGGCGCAATCTTTTGGGCATCCGGTTCCCGGTAAGGCCATTATGTCCTTTTCCAATATCAATGTAGTGAAGGGATAAGCGACAAGAGTCGTTTTTGAAGGGTCAAACCAATAAGGTTTGACCCTTTCTGTTTTTCTGGCCTAAACTTAAGTTTCCCAGACATTTGGAGGGAATCTGAGGCTTAAACTCCAACCATTTCTTTGTCTATTGCTTGTATTGGCCGCTCTTGGCAGAACTTCTCTGGCTCAAACCACGAAAGCGCAGTTGGAGATCAGTGAAACGTTCTTTACCCTGGCTGCCGCACTGAATAGCTGCGGATATGATGCGGGACTGGATGCGTCTTTGCCGCTGCGCAAAGCCGTGCGTGATGATGTCCATGAAGCGGTGCAGAAATCGCCAGAGGCGCAGCAGGCGCGGAGCGCAGTGTGCCAGTTCTGGCTGGACCATCAGGAGCCCGGCAGGGAAAATGACATTACGCCATATCTTTCACTGGCGCTGGAATTAGGGCCTCCACCCGCATTTGCTCCCAACATGCCGGAAGCTGATCTCGCGCCGGATGCAGCGCGCGTGCAGGGCGTGATTTCACCATTACAAAAGTTTTATCGCGCGGCCGGTATGCAAGCCATTTGGGCCAAATACAAACCTGAATATCAGGCATTGGTAAACCAGCTCCATGATCCAGTGGCGGAAGTGCTTCGCCAGACGGATCTCTTCCTGAAGCTGCCGTTTAACAACTATCCGGATCAGCGCTTTGTTATTTACCTGGAGCCTTTGCTTTCACCCGCACAAATTGATTCCAGAAATTATGGAAGCAATTACTACATGGTGGTTTC
>DASRCD010000638.1:0-3586 GCA_035653315.1 Candidatus Angelobacter sp. | reverse complement strand
TTGCGCCCATCATGCAGGAAGTGGCAAAGTTCGCGGCTTCCGGAGGATTGGTCATCGGCATTTGCAACGGGTTCCAGATTTTGTGTGAGGCTGGGCTTCTTCCCGGCGCGCTCATGCGCAACGCCGGCTTGAAATACATCTGCAAGTTTGTTGACCTGCGTGTGGAAAATCCCAATACGCCTTTTACCAATGCATGCAAGCCGGGAGAAGTTTTGAGAATTCCCATCGGCCACATGGAAGGGAATTATTACTGCGATCCTGAGACGCTGGAAACTTTGCGGGGGCAGAACCGCATCATCTTCCGTTACGCCTCGCCGGATGGCCGCATAACGGCAGAAGCAAATCCCAATGGATCGCTGGATAATATTGCCGGCATTTGCAATGAAGGACGCAACGTGCTGGGTATGATGCCGCACCCCGATCGCTGCAGTGACGCTCTTTTAGGCTCAAGCGATGGCGCAAAAATTTTTCAGTCCATGTCCATGGCAATGACCGCTGCTAAATAAAACCGCAGCCCTCCTGTAAGCAGCCTTGCGCATCCAACCCGTGAAGAACCTCCCCTGGTTCACTGACGAGGAGAACTGTGTATGCGGGTAAAGAAACTCATTGCAACTTCAGCTTCGTTCCTGCTTGCTTTGGCAATCGGCTGCTCCACCAATAAAGCCAGCACGCCAGACGTGAAAGACCAGGTTTCCAAGGCCCTGGACAACGCAGGCTATAAAGACATAAAAGTGGCTGTGGACCATGACAAAGAACTGGTGACCCTCACCGGTGATGTGAAGTCACAGGATGACAAAAGCCGTGCTGAAGAGCTGGCCAAAAACAACGCCTCTGGTTATGTGATCTCAGATGAAGTCGGTGTACGTCCTGAAGGCGTGGAGAGCGCCGCGCGGAAGATTGATTCCAATGTTGATTCCGCGATTGAAAAAGATTTTAAGGCTGTCATCATAGCCAACCGGCTGGAAAAACAGCATATCCGTTACGATGCAAAGAATGGCGTGCTTACGCTGAAAGGCAATGTGGATACTCCGGCGTTGCGCCAGGAAGCCGAGAAACTGGCTTCCACTGTGCCTAACGTTCAGCAGGTTGTAAATGAACTGGATGTAAAGGGCAAGAAGAAAACTTCTGGCATGTAATTAACTTTGTACTTTTAGGGGATGACCGGAATGTCGTCCCCTTTGCTTTTAGTGGCATTTGTAAAACTATTTCATTGATTCGGTTGACCAGCCACGATATTCCCCACCATTAGCAGTGGCAATAGCCATAAATTGTCGTCGAATTTTTTGCAGGGCCTTTAAATCCGGCACCATTGTCTTTCTGGCTGCGCAAGACCATGGCTCACCAGCTTTTGTTGGTTTCAGCACGTTAACATCAAATTTTTTTTCATAGACGTCGCCAGCGGCCTTGGCCGCGCCTTCCGCGCTGGGAAAGTACAATAAGAAGACAATGTTGTGCGGCTTAGATAGGTCGCCGCCACTTTTGGCCAATTGCTCAATCAACAACTGATCGGGATCGGGAGTTGAGTAGAGTCCAAAAAGAGGAGAAACGCACAATAAAATTACCAAAACAGCTGCTAGTCGCATTTCCATCTGATCTTACCTCACCCCTTTAAATACCTTCTCCATATTCTCCAGTGCGTATGCCCACTTCCTTGTTGACCACATACGGCATTTTGGAAGCGTCACCGCCGTAGTTGCCCTCTAAAACATCCAGCAGGCCTTGAATGCAGCGGCCGGCCATGCCTTTTTCCGGATCGGTGGAAAGCCGGGTGACGCGTCCGGCGCTGGCAAAGTGGTTATACAACCGGCAGCGATCTTCAATCGCGGGATCCAGCAGCGGAGAATCAGCCGGAAGCGGCTCTTTGGCAAACACGTCCAGCGCCGCTCCGGCAATCCAGTTTTCGCGCAGTGCCTTGGCCAATGCATTCTCATCCACAACGGGGCCGCGCGCCGCATTGATCAGGTAAGCGTCTTTCTTCATCATCTTGAGCGTGCGTTCATTCATCAAATGGAAAGTCGGCGTCTCTCCTTCGCGGACTAGTGGAACATGCAGGCTCACGTAATCAGCCTGGCTGAGTGCTTCTTCCAGTGAAACATACTTGATCCAGTTGGGTTCTTTCACCATGCCAAGCCGATGCCGCAGGTCCATCAGCAATTGCACGTCGGCAGCAAACTTCTGGTTCTGGAATACCGGATCATAGCAAAGCACATTCATATCAAAGCCCAGGCATTTTTTGATCATCGCCAGGCCAATGCGCCCGGTGCCGATCACCGCCAGCGTCTTGCCGGTAATCTCATCGCCAAGAAACGGCAGGAATGGATGCCACGCACCCCACTTCTGTTCGCGGACTTGTTTTTCGCTGTCCCACATGCGGCGGGAGAGAGCGCCCATCATCAGGAAAGAAAATTCTGCCGTCGCATCATTCAGGACTTCCGCGGTGTTGGTGAATGGAATCTTGTAACGGTTGGCATCGGCGCGATTGATGTTGTCAAAGCCGACGGCAATTTGTGACACCACACGGAGCGTGCCCCGGCCGGCTTCAAACACTTCAGCATCAATTGGGTCGCGCAATGTGGTGATCAGGCCATCAATGCCGCTGCCGGCCTTTTCAATAATCAGGCTTTTGGGCGGAGCTTCCGGGCCGGGATAAACTTCCAGCGCGCAGCCCCGTTCGCGCAATAGATTTTCAGCAGCATCGCCGATGTGGCAGGTGGCAAAAACTTTGAATTTGTTTTTTGGCATGAAATTACCGAACCAATTGATTTTTACAGATCAATGCAGGTTCGGTAAAGTTTGCGGAAAAGATTTGGCCGCGAATCAACGCGAACGCACACGAACTTGATTTGTTATTGTGCGGTTTGGCTTTGTTAGAGCTTTGATCTATTTGCCGGACAGGATTGTATTTTTCCAATCTCCAGCGAACACAAACCCCAGTTTTTGATTCGTGTTTATTCGCGTAATTCGCGGCTAAGTTTTATCTGCATTGATCAGCGAAAATCTGCGGCTGAAGATTCTTTTGAATGTCAGGGAAGCAATCAGTTTAGCTGAAAAAGCTAAAGCCGCGAACCGTGCGAATAATGAACCAAAAAGATTCGTGTTCATTCGCGTAAATTCGCGGCTAATTTTTTAGCTGCGTTAATCTGCGGCTAAATATTCTTCTTTGCCCAGGCGTCAATGCGGTTCAGCGCCTCGTCCAGGTTCTCCATAGAATTGGCAATGCTGAAGCGCAAATAGCCTTCACCAAATTTCCCGAACGCTGTGCCAGCCAGACACGCCACGCCAGCTTCATTCAGCATGGCATCGGCAAGTTTGCGTGTTTCCCAGCCGGTCTTCTTGATGTTAGGGAATGCATAAAACGCACCATGCGGCAGACGGCAGCTAAAGCCGGGAATCTTGTTCAGGCCGGCAATAAATTTATCGCGGCGTGCATGGAATTGCTCGCGCATGTGGTCCACGGAAGCCTGGTCACCCTGAATAGCTTCCATTCCGGCAACCTGGGTAAATCCGGCGCTGCAGGAATTTACATTGGTCATCAGGCGGCCAAAATGTGCGGCCAGGTCTTTGCGCATCACGCCGTAACCTAAGC
>DASRCD010000637.1:0-6687 GCA_035653315.1 Candidatus Angelobacter sp. | reverse complement strand
TGGGCTGGCCATCGCCATAATCCTCATCACTTTTGCCGTTGGAAGCCGTTGCGCGGCTGGGCCTCCGTTCGTGTGCGGTAGGCGAAGGACGCTTTTCCGTACGAGGGGCTGGAGCTGGCGGCGGATTGTTGCTGGCCTGCTCCTGTTGCTGCGGTTGAGGAGCCTGGTTCGCTGCCGATGCGGAGGCCACTACCAGATTATTGATGACTGTCTTAACGCCTGCAATTTGCCCGGCATCGCTTCCTGCCGCGTTTCTCGCCGTGTCACTACTCACGGTTCCGCTCAGCGTGATAACGCCATTGTTGGCATTTACATTAATTCTGTCGGGAACATTTCCGTCCCCATTGATCTTGTCCTGGACTTCTGATGCGACCTGCGCATCCGTGCGGCTGCTCTGGCGCGAGCATCCCGCCAACAGCGCCAAAGAAACTAGCACGATTACAAAATTCCGTTTCATAAATACTCCTCTAGTTTGTGGCGTTTGCCCTATTAGATGCAGAGTTGCGGGCTTCGACTGCATCAGGATGTTAAATTTTGTTATCAACAACTTACGAGTGTTTTGAACGGCTGCAAAGTGCTCACCAGCTGTTCAACTTGATTCCCTGATTTTAACCCTTTATTGCAGGCAGAGTTGCTTTCAGTTCCTCCGCCGCTGGTTCGTGATTTTAGAAAAAGTATGATAGAAAATTCATTCTCATCCTATGTCTCTGCGAATTGCACGCGGTGTATATAACCCGGAAAAAGAGCGTTTTCACTATTACGTTTCTTTCAAGCCCACGCTTGATCCCACAGAGGAAGAGCGTGGCGCAGAGCAGCGGCATCCAGTCGATGTAGCGATCTCTGTCAGCGAGACTGGCGAACTGGTGGACGTTGCATTTCAACTGCCTGCAAATGTCAGCGGCCGTCGGTTGCTTGAGTACCTTAACCACACGGATTCCGCCAGCGTAGTGGATGGAAAGATTTTTCTCACAGTTCCCGGGCTCAATGGCGATTCGGTAATCCAGGGTAAAGGCAATCTTGAACTGGATGGGTTTGGCAGGATTATCGGTCTGGAAATACACTAAACATCACGCGTGATTAGCATTTAACAATGACTGATGGTCTTTCATCCCCGCACGCCCGGAACTCAGCCATTGAATCCCAGCTTTCCGGTTTTGTCCTGGCAGGCGGCAAGAGCAGCCGCATGGGGCAGGATAAAGCTGCACTCACCCTCAACGGACGCGCCTTGCTGGAGCATGCGCTGGCTGTTCTGCACGGTCTGTGCCGCAACGTAGCAATTCTGGGCAAGCGCGAACTTTATGGTGAATTTACTCCCACGATTGAAGATATTTTTCCCGAATGCGGTCCTCTCGGCGGCATTCACGCGGCGCTCTCTCATTCCCGCGCGCAATTCAATTTGATCATCGCTGTGGATACACCTTTTCTCTCTCCCGAATTTCTCAAGTACCTCTCTGAACGCGCCATGACTTCCGGCGCAGTGGTTACTACTCCTGAGATCAACGGCTATACCCAGCCACTGTGTTCAGTCTATTCGCGTGAGTTTTTGCCTGTGGCTGAAAACGCATTGAAGCTGGGCAGGTACAAAATTGTTCCGCTTTTTCCCCCGGACAAAACCCTGGTGCTCAAAGAAGCGGAGCTCAGGAAATTTGCCTTCACCGCCGATATGTTTGACAATCTGAATACGCCGGAAGACCTTGAGCGGGCGCGTCGCCGCTTGTCCGGCCTTGATTCATGAGCCATCATCATCCTGAACCAGAACGCCACCTGCCCTATTGCGAGTTCCAGCACGTTTCCAAGTCTTTTGGCGACCATCATGTGCTCCAGGACGTGAGCTTTCAGGTTTTCCCCGGTGAGACGCTCTGTATTCTGGGGCGCAGCGGCGTGGGCAAATCGGTTTCACTGCACCACATTATGGGTTTTCTCAAGCCGGACGAAGGCCGCGTAATCGTAGCTTTTGAAGACATCACAGACTACGCTGAAGCCCAGCTTGAACACATCCGCAAGAAAGTCACCATGGTTTTTCAGAACGGCGCGCTTTTTGATTCGCTTACGGTCGGTGAAAACGTGGCTTTCCCTCTCCGTGAACGTCACGATCTGGATGAAGACCAGATTTATCAGATTGTGGACGGCCTGCTCGATATGGTTGGCGTAAAGCCTATGCGCGATCTTCTGCCCTCCGATCTTTCCACCGGAATGAAGCGCAGTGTGGCTATTGCCCGCGCTCTCTCCGCCCAGCCGGAATGCATTCTTTACGATGAACCGACCACCATGGTTGATCCGCTCATGGCGCATCTTCTAGGCGATCTTATCCAGAAGCTCAAGCAGCAGCTCAAACTCACCAGCATTGTTGTGACTCATGATATGCGGCTGGCCAAAAAGCTTGCAGACCGTATTGTTTTTCTGCATGAAGCTCGCGCTATTTTTGTGGGATCAGTGGAAGAGATGGAACGGTCGCATGAAGAAGTGGTGCAGGAATTCCTGAAACTGGATGAATTGATTGTGCCCGGACGGGATGATGGATATTCGGCATATACCTAGATTTCAAATTGCAATTTAATTTGAAAATCTGTACTTATGGCGTCCGTTTCTCCAGCACTGCCATCAAGCTATTCTTCGCCTGCGGACTTAGCCTGCCATTACGCAGCACATCTCGAATCAAGCGAACGGGCAGTTCACCAGCCAACTGAATTACGCGTGCTGGCGGTGTGTGCTTGTTGCCGAGCAGCGCAGCTTTCACGTCATTGCGAAAAGACCATTTTTCATGGCGGGAGACTGCGGGCGCCAGCCGTTCTGTGCCAATTTCAGTTTTCAATGCTCGCACAATATACATCTCGGTCATTCGCGGATTGCTGAGCGCCGCCAGCATAATGCGCTCTTCTTTGTCGGTCAGCAAAGCGGCAGCAACGCGTCCTGAGCTTTGTTTGGCCAGGGCAAGACGCTCACCGGAAGTGATGCTGCCTAATTTGCCAATCAGCACCTCTTCCGCTGCGCGCTTCACATCCGGCGGCACGGCAGGAAGCAGCGCAACCTGCATCAGCTCAAATGTATGAATATGCCGGATTACAGGGATGGAAACATGACGCGGCGTCTGTGGATGCATGATCAGCGCCATCCGTACTTTGCGCTGTTTTGCTACCTGCCCATTTTTGTTCAGAGTTTCCAGGGCTTCTCGCGGGAGATCATGGCGATTCAGCAGCGCCAGCGCAAGGTCTTCCGTCAACCGTGCATCAGTGGCAACAGCGATCAGTATTTCCGGAGAGGTATCGTGAATCAGCCGCTCAAAATCAGCATCTGCCGGTAACGGCTTAATCTCAGTCCTATTGCGGACACGCGGCGGCTCGGGCCGTTCAGGCGGCTCCTGATATCCTTCTATTTCACTGGCGTCGTCTGCCGATGCGCTCATCGCCTTACTCCGCGTTGCGCGGCAATCTCCAGCGCGCCCAGCACAGGACGCACATAGGCAAAGCTCACGGCAGCCTGCGGCTGCTCAGCTTTCATGGCATCCTTAAACGCCTGGCGCACCAGTTGCGAGCCATGAAGCACTCCTCCCGCCAGCGCCACAGGGACGATACCTCCATTGGGCCAAAGCCGCTTGATAACGGCACTGGCAAGGCAGGCCAGGCTTTTGCCTGCGCGATTTGTGATGTCGCGTGCAGAGGCATCGCCCTGCTCCGCTGCTTCAACTACTGGTCCGGCAAGCTCCGGAAAACGCGGTTCTGAAGCATTGGCCAGCCGGATTACTTCCTCCGGCGCAACCTGCCAGGATTTGGCAATGGTGGAGAGCAATCCATCGCTGGTTCCGAAATCAAAATTGTGCAATGCGGTAGTCACAGCTTCCCTCCCCACCCAAAAAGCCGATCCCTCATCGGATACATTAGGCCCCCAACCGCCTGCGCGCGCCGTCTCTCCCGCTTGATTGCGGCCAAAAGCGATGGACCCTGTTCCGGAAATCACCAGCACGCCCGGCGAGGTGCCAAAGGCAGCCCGGTGAGCAATTACATGATCGCCTGCAACATAAATCGTGGCATCCGGAGTAAGTTCGCGAATTGTCTGCTGCGCCCAATGGACGGCTTCCGCCAGGGACGCGCCTGCCATTCCAATACACACATGCTGGATCTGCTGCGGAGAAACCTGGGCCGTCTCACATACCTCGCGAATTACGGCCTGCAAAGCTTCGCGGCCTTTTTGCTTGCCCACACGCGCCAGCTTACAGCTTGCCCCCGTGGCCTGGCCCAGCAGTTCCGCGCCATTGCTCAGGGCGCAGTCTGTCTTGGTGCCTCCGGCATCGATACCAAGGTACAGTGGCATGATTGGACTTTTACTTCACTCCCATAACTTTTATTTTGCTTTCCTGCATTTTTCCCGAATAATGGCTTGGCAGATAAAACCATTCAATGCGACTGCAAATTGTAGACCTGGTCATCATCGCTGTATATCTCCTAAGCATTACTTTTTTTGGACTCAGGTTTCGCAAGTCTCAAAGGTCGCTGCGTGATTATTTTTTGGCCGATCGCAATATCCCGTGGTGGGCCATTGCGCTCTCCATTGTCGGCGCGGAAACCAGCACTCTTACCGTGATCAGCACGCCTGGCATTGCCTATGGAGGCAATTTTGGCTTCCTGCAAATTATTTTTGGCTATCTGCTCGGGCGGATCGTGGTTTGCCTTGTCTTTATCCCGCAATATTTTCGCGGTGAAATGTTTACGGCTTATCAACTTATAGACCACAGATTTGGCAAAAAGTTGCACCGTATCACCGCAGGAATTTTTCTGGCCACAAGGGCCGCTGCTGAAGGCGTGCGCGTGTGGGCTATTGCTATTGTTGTAGGCATCGCTCTGGGGACCGGAAACGTTGCCTCTGTCGCAATTGTGATGGCGCTCACGCTAATTTACACCTTTGAAGGCGGCATGGCGGCGGTAATTTGGACGGATGTTGTCCAGCTTGCCATTTACATCGGCGGCACGATCATCGGATTCATCACTCTTTTACACTTAGTACCAGGTGGGTGGCCCGTAATCCATTCCCTGGCGGCCAATGCCGGCAAACTTCAGGTGCTCAACTTTTCATGGGACTTGCACATTACTTACACCTTCTGGGCCGGAGTGATTGGCGGAATGTTCCTGAATACCGCCACCCACGGCACCGATCAGCTCATGGTGCAGCGGCTGCTTGTCGCCCGCAATCAGAGAGACTCAAAAACTGCATTGCTTTTCAGCGGAGCGGTGATTCTGGTTCAGTTCACGCTGTTTCTTCTGGTGGGAGCAGGGCTTTGGGTGTATTACGGCAAGTTTCCTTCAGGCGCGCATTTCGCCACCAATGATTATGTCTTCCCTTCTTTCATTGTCGATCACATGCCACACGGCATTTCCGGATTAATGATTGCCGCGATTCTTGCGGCGGCAATGTCCAATCTGAGCGCCGCCCTTAATTCGCTTTCTTCCACCACGATGATCGACTTTTATCTACGCGATAAACCTGAAACGCCTGACAGCAAGCGTCTCACGCTTTCACGCATCTCCACCGTTGTGTGGGGCCTGGCGCTTTTTGGCTTGGCGCTGCTCTCCCGCCAAAGCCACACAGTTTTAGAGACGGGGCTGGGCCTTGCTTCTGTAGCGTATGGTGGATTGCTCGGCGTCTTTCTGCTGGGGCTGGTCACCAAACGCGCCACACAGAATGGCGCGATTCTTGGTATGCTTTGCGGACTGGCATTGAACATATACGTCTGGAAATTCACGCATGTTGCCTGGACCTGGTACGTAACACTTGGTTCCATCACAACGTTTGTTGTGGGATATCTGGCAAGTTTTTTCATGGAGGCCACTACGGATGCAAGCCGCGCCCAAACCAGCGCCTGATCTGCTGCGTGAATTGAACGTGTGGCATGCCGTGGCGATTGTGGCTGGCACCATTATCGGCAGCGGCATCTTCCGCGTACCCGGCGAGATGATGAAAGATGTTGGCTCCGCCGGAATGGTGTATCTGGTGTGGATCGTTGGTGGCGCGCTTTCTTTTGCCGGAGCATTAACTTATGCCGAGCTTGGCGCCATTAAGCCGTGGGCCGGCGGTGAATATGTTTACATTCGCGACGCCTACGGATCGCTTGCCGGATTTCTGTATGCCTGGACCTGGTTCCTGATTGCCAAGCCTGCATCCATCGCCACGGTGACAACCGGCATTGTGGACGTGATGGGGACTTTTCCTCAGTTGAGTTTTCTAAACACACGTCTTTTCATGCTCCCTTTGACCAGCACCAAGGCCTTTGAGGTAACAAATGGAACTCTTGTGGCAATTGGCGCAACCATTTTGATTTCTGCCCTGAATTATGTGGGCGTAAGAAAAGCCGGAAGCTTTCAATTGGTCTTCACCGCGCTGAAAGTCGGGATGATTGTGGCCATCATCTTTATTGGGTTCACGGCCACTCAGGGAACCTGGAGCAACTTTCACACAACATTTTCCGGCGCAAAAGGTGGGTTCACCGGATTTATGCTCGCCCTCACGGCAGCCCTATGGGCTTACGATGGTTGGAATGACCTGAACATGGTAAGCGGAGAGATCAGCAACCCTGGCCGCAATATCCCGATTGCTCTTATTGCCGGTGTGGCGCTGGTGGCCGTACTCTATATGGGTATTAATGCCGCCGTGCAATATGTAATGCCTGCGGCGGCCATTGCAGGAGCCAAGGTTCCC
>DASRCD010000636.1:0-4281 GCA_035653315.1 Candidatus Angelobacter sp. | reverse complement strand
TCAAGGAAGGCCTGCTTCCATGGCAGCCGAAAAAACTTTATGTCGGCAATCCGCCACGCATGTTCTCAGGCGGCAATGTCGCCGCTGAGGATTACACTGTCAAACTGAATACCGGCGAATATAGTCCGCTGCTGGGAATGTCCTACACACAATTCTCGCTGGAAGGATTGTCGCACCAGACCTCGCAAGGCACGGGCGGCATCCGCGTGCCTCCGGGGCCGCGTTATACCTATTATCAGTTAAAAGATTCCGTGCTGGCCAAGCCGGCCGGAGACGCGCATGAGCAGAATTTTTTTGATGGCATGGATACTTCTTTAGTGGGACTGGCTGCGCGGCTGGGCGCGGAAGAATCCAGGGTGCCGGAATTACGGGCCGCGCTGGAATCTCTGCAAAAGCATGTTGATGCCGCAAGCAAAGCTTTTTCTGTGCAGGCCCCATCGGCATGTGCGCCGGAATTGCTGGCAGGAAGGGATGAAACCTCCCGCCTGATTCATGAACTGGAAGAGAAGCTTTCCCCTCAAGCTCGCGCCGGCATCATGCCTTCCTTGCAAGCCAAGCTGCAGGAATTTCAGGATGCGGCCAATGAAGCGCTGGGAATTTATTTTGACATCACTGTCGATCCACCCGGCGCTCCCTCTGGCCCTTCTTACTTCCCGCGCATGGAACAAACCATCAGTGAGGCCGTTCCCGGACAGACGTTCACGGTGACCGCGCGTCTTTATAATCGCGGAAAACTCGAATTGCAAAATAGCAGCATAGGGTTGGAGTCTCCGGAAGGCTGGAAGCTGGCCACGCTCAAGGCAGACCATGGCCCGCTTGCTCCCGGTGAAATGCAGTCCGCACAGTTTCAGGTTACGGTGCCGGAAAACGCCGGCTACACGCGCCCTTACTGGAGCCGCAAAGATCCTGAGACTGAAACCGTTTACACGGTGGATAATCCCCGGCATCTCACGGACCCGCTCCCTCAATATCCATTACATGGCCATGCCGATTTCAGCGTGAATAATTTCACGAGCACGGCTGATGCCACGGCCAAAATCAAATTCATTGATCCCACGCTCGGCCAGTCAGAGCGTCCGCTGGCAGTTGGGCCGCCAATCTCTGTTCTGCTTACATCGCCTGTGGTGGTTGCGCCGGTTGGTGGCAGAGGCAAATCACAGATTGAAGTGAATGTGCGCAGCAATGTGCAGGCTCCGGTAAAAGCCACATTGCGGCTGGAAACGCCGCAAGGCTGGAAGGTTGAGCCTGAATCCGTTCCTGTGGACCTGGATCATGACGGTGATGTGAATAACTACACCTTCCAGATCACGCCGCAAAACCTGCATGAAGGCACATATACGGTCACGGCCCGCGCTGAGTACAACGGCAAGCAATATGCCGAAGGATTCAAGATCATCACTCGGCCTGACCTAGACTCTTTTTATGCCTATCGTCCCGCCACAGAAAACGTACAGGCCGTGGACGTGAAGCTGCCGGCGCAGCTCCGCGTCGGTTACATCATGGGTGCAGGCGATGAGATTCCTTCCGTGCTGCAAAGCGTAGGCTTGAACACCAGCATCATCACGCCGCAGGAGCTTGTCTCCGGCGATCTTAGCCGTTACGGCACCATCATTGTCGGCATTCGCGCCTATGACACGCGGACGGACATCCGTGAACATAACCGACGCCTGCTGGACTATGTAAATCGCGGCGGAACACTGATCGTCCAGTACAACCAGAGCACCGGATTATTTAACGAAGGCCATTACACGCCGTATCCGGCAACGGCGGCGAATATTCGTGTTTCCGTGGAAGAGCAGCCGGTGGAAATTCTTGCACCGCAGGAACAGGTCTTTAACTGGCCGAACAAGATCACTGAAAAAGATTTTGACGGCTGGGTGCAGGAGCGCGGTCTTTATTTCATGTCCCAATGGGACCCGCAATTCAAGCCGCTGCTGGCCTGCAATGATCCCGGTGAGCCATCGCAAAAAGGCGGCCTGCTGCTGGCCCATTACGGCAAGGGAATTTATATCTACTCGGCGTATGGATTCTCCCGCCAGCTTCCTGCCGGAGTACCGGGAGCGATCCGGCTGTTTGTGAATCTGGTAAGCGCGGGACATGAAAAATAGATGACGAAACAAAAAGCATTCAGGCAGGCAGCGGCAACCGTGGGTGTTCCTTCGGTTCTTATATGGGGATTTCTTTTTTTCAAAGCTGGACTTCATATAGATGAATTGCCGATCTATCTCCTGTTTGCACTCATACCTGCCTGTTGTTTAATTCCTCTCTTATACAGACGTTATTTAAAAAGCTCGGAACAAACACAACGGACCAAAAATGACTATCTGAAAAGTGCAACTATAAGCGGTTGTCTGGCGCTCATTTATCTGATTGTGGCCTACACAGACCCAAAGCCCGGTTGGCATGGTGTCCTACACTGGACAAACCCTGTTCTCTGGGCCGCTGTTGCCATCGACAATCTGTTGCGTGCTTCCAAAGCCGAGAGAGCCAGGTATATCCCAAATGAGCAGTAATTCTTCGGTGCCCACACTGGCGCGCGACGTTGGCCTGCGTGAAGCCACGGCGCTGAACATTATTGACATGATCGGCGTTGGGCCGTTTGTGACAATTCCGCTCATTATCCACGCCATGCACGGACCGCAAGCCATGCTTGGCTGGGTGCTTGGCGCGGTGCTTGCCATGTGTGATGGCCTGGTGTGGGCTGAACTCGGTGCTTCCATGCCGGAAGCCGGCGGGTCGTATCAATATTTAAAGGAAAGTTATGGTGCGCAGCGGCTTGGCCGCCTGATGTCATTCCTTTTTGCCTGGCAATTATTTTTCAGCGCTCCGCTTTCTATTGCTTCAGGATGTCTTGGCATTGCTCGTTACGCGGAATATGTTTGGCCCGGCCTGGGTCATGTCATCGCCGACCACACTGCTTCGCTAAAGCTGGGATTTCTCGGCGTGCTGGACTTTCGCCTCTATATCAACAACGGCACTTTCGTGGCCATGGCCAGTTGCCTGCTGGCATTGTGGTTGCTCTATCGTCGTGTCTCCGTGATTGGAAACTTCGCCCGCTATCTTTCTGTTGGAGTGCTCGGAGCAATCTTTCTGGTGATCGCCGCCGGCTTGAGCCATTTCAACCCGGCGCGGGCATTCACCTTCCCTGCCGGCGCATTCAACTTTTCTTCCGGCTTCATCACCGGCCTGGGCGCGGCCATGCTGGTTGCCACCTATGATTATTGGGGCTATTACAACGTCTGCTTTCTTGGCGCGGAGATCAAAAAACCTGAGCGCAATATTCCACGCGCCGTGCTGTTCTCTATTTTGATTGTTGGTGTGCTGTATCTGGTCATGAACATCAGCATTCTTGGTGTTCTTCCCTGGCAGGAACTCGACCAGGTGGGCGCGAACGAATCCCGCTATTACATTGCTTCAACCTTATTACAGCGGACCTTTGGAAACTGGTGGGGGATGTTTGGCGCGTTCCTGATTATGTGGACGGCGTTTGCCTCCGTCTTCTCACTCATGCTGGGCTATTCGCGCGTGCCTTACGCCGCCGCGCAGGATGGCAACTTCTTTCGCGCTTATGGCAAGCTGCATCCTAAACATAATTTTCCACACCGTTCGCTGCTGACTTTGGGAATTGGCACCGTCTTTTTTTGTACACTGCGGTTGCAGGATGTGGTGGCGGCCCTGGTGGTGATCCGTATTATGGTGCAATTTTTGATGCAGGTGATTGGCCTGCTTTTATTGCGCGCGCGGCGTCCGGATTTTCCCCGCCCTTTCCGCATGTATTTCTATCCCATTCCAGCGCTGCTGGCGACGCTGGGCTTTATTTACATTCTCTATAGCCGCCCCACATTGAAGGAGATCCGTTTCGGGGCGGTGATTGCCCTGGCAGGTTTGATTATTTTTCTGTTGCGCTCATGGCGTCGCGGAGAATGGCCATTTTCCGGACAGCCCGCTCACAATATTGTGGGAGAAGCAGTCCAATGATCTGTTATGTCCGCCATCCTGCCTTCGAGGCCTGCTAGCCCCATGGAAACTCCCGCCTCAATGCAGCTTGCACCAGATCATTCAGCGCTTTCGCCTTTGCGCGAACCGCTCTTCCGCAGCCTTTGGATTGCCGCTGTCATTTCTTATACCGGAAGCTGGATGCAGACGGTCGCCACCGGCTGGCTGATGACTTCACTCACCAACTCGCCGATGTGGGTGGCGCTGGTGCAGGTGGCCGTGAGTCTGCCTGTGCTGCTGATTGCGCTTCCTGCCGGCGCACTGGCGGACATTGTGGACCGCCGC
>DASRCD010000635.1:0-5635 GCA_035653315.1 Candidatus Angelobacter sp. | reverse complement strand
CAACTACGTAAAAGTGGTGCAGCGAATCCCGGTGCGTATCCGTTTTGACAAAGACCAGGACCCGAACCACCAGTTGCGTCCAGGTATGTCAGTAGAGCCAACAGTGTTTACTAAATAACTTATGGAGCCGCCTGCATAGTGAGTTTTGGTTTTGGCCTATTCGACGAGCGGCAAGCAATAAGCAGTAGAAGATTACAGCTTCAAACATACCGCTAAGCGATTTGGAGCGAAGCGGCAAAAGTAAAGGACATGGAATCCAAGCCAGTAATTAATCCGTGGATCGTTGCCATCTCCGTGATGTTGGGAACTTTCATGGAAGTTCTCGATACCACGGTGGTGAACGTCTCTCTCCAGCATATTGCAGGGAGCCTTTCCGTAACGCCGGAAGAGGCCACATGGGTTCTCACGTCTTATCTGGTCTCCAATGCCATTGTGCTTCCGCTCACCGGATGGCTCAGCAATTATTTTGGCCGGCGTAATGTTCTGCTCGCATCCGTGGGCGGCTTCACCGTTTTTTCTTTTCTCTGCGGCATCGCACCGAACCTTCCCGCGCTGATCGTTTTCCGTATCTTTCAAGGCGCAACCGGCGGAGGTCTTCAGCCACTCTCGCAGGCCATCCTTATGGAAGCCTTTCCTCCGGAAAAACGCGCCAAAGCCATGGCTTTCTGGGCGCTGGGAATTGTGGTTGCTCCCATGCTGGGCCCTGTGCTCGGCGGCTGGATCACTGACAGCTATAGCTGGCGTTGGCTCTTCTACATCAATATTCCTATTGGAATCATGGCAGTGATCATGGCCCTCATGTTCATTCATGATCCGCCTTACATCAAGCGTGGAGAAGGCGGCATTGACTATTGGGGCATTGGCTATCTTGCCATAGGGATTGGTGCGCTCCAGATCATGCTGGATAAAGGCCAGGAAGATGACTGGTTTGGATCACATTTCATCACCACGCTTTTTGTCTTTGCGCTGATTGGGTTTGTCGCATTTATTATCCGCGAGCTCACCACGCCGCATCCGGTTGTGCAGCTCAGGATATTCAAGAACCGCACCTATTCCACCGGCGTCTTCCTTATGACGGTGCTGGGCTTTGTGCTTTATGGCAGCACTGTCTTGCTTCCACTCTGGCTCCAGACGCTTATGGGATATCCCGCATTGGAAGCCGGATTGGCCATGCTGCCGCGCGGCCTTGGATCGTTTCTGTTCATGCCGCTGGTAGGCATATTGATGGGCAAAATTGAGGCCCGCAAGCTGCTTGGCACCGGACTGCTTGTGGCTGCCTTCAGCATCTATCAGCTCTCACGCTTGAACCTTGCCGCGGGATATTGGGACATTTTCTGGCCGCAACTGCTCCAAGGCACATCGATGGGACTGCTCTTTGTTCCTCTCACTACTATCACCAATGGTCCCATACCCAAAGAGCAGATGGGCAACGCTACAAGCTTGTTCAACCTCATGCGCAATATCGGCGCGAGCATTGGCATTGCCAGCGTCACAACCATTTCTTCACGCCATGCCCAGGCACACCTGAATGATCTGGGCGGCAACCTAAACCCATACAGCGCCGCTTTCCGGGCCATGATCCAATCTATGCAGCGCGGCTTCATGGCCAGCGGCATGGATCAGGCCACCGCCACCCAGCAGGCTTATGCCGGAGTTTATGGCATGGTGCAGCAACAGGCCGCCATGATGTCTTATATCGACACGTTCTTTCTTCTGGCCATTATGTTTGCGGCCTGCCTGCCACTCATCTTTCTGATGAAAAAGGCGCCCAAGGGCGGAGGCGGCCCTGAAAGCATGGCACACTAAAGAGCGTGGCTAATGGCAATTGAATAACACATAGCAAAGCCCAGATGTAACGGAACCCTTCTTGTCCTCACTATTGATCAGGGGTGGCTGTAAGTTTAAGCACTGATTGCCGTGCGGAAAGAACAAGGGTAGCCTGATCACCATGGGAACTACTGGCCAGCAAGTTGCGCTTTATCCTGCCGTTACACTCAACATTGATCAATATGAAGACCGCCTGAAATTGCTGGATATGCTGGCCAGCGCCTATCCGGTGCCAAAGCGTTTTCTTGATCCCATGCAGGGCGACCGCATTCAAACGCAGTGGCAGCTTACCTCAGGACGCGGCGCGAATCCTTGGTGGAACCGCATCAACTTCACGCTTACGGTGTGGCGCATGCAGGCGCTGCAAAGCCGCGGCGAATTTCCGCATGTAACGCTTGAGGGCAATTTTCAGGTGCCGCTGCCGCAAAGTGTCCAGAAGGATCTTTTTGCCTACTATGACGCTATCCGCGCGATCAATGAAGTGGACGAAGCAGCGGAAGCAAAACTTCAGACACTCTTCTGGACTGTCCATGAAGATACCGTTGTCGCTGCCACGCAGGCTGCCGTGGAACTTGTGCCGGCACTACCGGTTGGCGAATACGATTTTGCGCTGGGCTGGGGCAAGGTGATGGTAAAGATCCTGGCCGGGGCCAATTTCTTTACTGACCAGCATTTTGTGGGTCCGCTGAATGCAGACCTGCTGCCGCAGCGCATCTGCAATGCAGCCGATGTTGATCCCCTGCAACCAAGTACTCTCCCTGTGGCGCAACGGGCCACGGTGCTGATGATTGCTGAACTGTTCCGGAAATCTGATCTCAGCCCGGTTTACACGCCTGTGCTGGAATGCGGCGCGGACATTCTAAAAGATACAATTCTGGCCAGGCTGGACCTTGACCATGATTTTCATCGGTTGATTGGGCACTTGCACACATAGAGGAGACAACTCCCCTGCCTTTGCACACTTCTTATTTATAAGGGGAAAACTCATGCCGCTTCTGGATCAAGCCGCCAAATGGACTACCAATAAAATGCCCAAAGTTATCAATCCCACAGCGCACGCTGTGATTGACTACGCTATGGCGGCTTCTTTTTTCGGCATGGCCGCATTCTTCTGGCGGCGCAATAAACGAGCGGCGGTAAGCGCCCTGGTTTGTGGCGTTGCAGAAACCGTAACCTCTTTGTGCACCGATTATCCTGGCGGCGTGGTGAAGGAAATTGGGTTTGAAACCCACGGAAATATTGATTTTGGATTGAGCGGCATGGTCGCAAGCCTGCCTGACATGCTTCGCTTTAGTGACGAGCCGGAATCACAGTTTTTCAGGATGCAGGGCCTTGCGCTGGCGACCGTCACCGGCCTGACTGATTTCACCGGAACCGGCAAAGGTGGACAGTTGGAAGAGCTGGACCAGCGGGCATCGTAAGTAGCAATCAGCGGCCAGCAATCAGCGGCCAGCAGTAAGCACAGCAGCTAACACCCAGCATTCGTCTATTCAGCAATCAGGATCAGTACGCAGCACTCAGTGTTAAGCATCAGCATGAAAGTTTTGAGGGACTTCCGTTAAAATTTTCCTGAAAGTTTATCGGATTTAATTTGTAAGTTCTTTCCTTAACCATGCCAATGCTATTTGCTAATTGCCAGCTGCTAACGACTTTCTTCCTCCTTATCCACAACCGAGTGCGTTATACTCCGCAATAACTTCATACACGAAGGTGAGCAGCACTCATGTCCTTAAAACTTGCCCGCGAATTTGAGCCTGAGACAGAAACCAAACCCGCCGGAGACGATTTCCCCGCACTGGAAGAAAAAATTTATAAAGCCATTGAATTGCTGAAATCAGCACGTGAAGGCAAAGCCTCAGCTGAGCGTGACGCCAACCGTCTGCGTGAACAGCTTGAGCAGCGCGAAGAAGAAATGGACGTTCTGCGCGGCGAGATGATTGCCCTGCGCAAGGAGCGCGAAGAAGTGCGCGGCCGCGTGGAGAAGATGCTCAAGCAGATTGATGCGCTGGTGGCTGAAGGCTGAAATGCCGGCCGTCGCCCATCACATGACCACCACGCAGTTTGACCTGCATGGCTATGAAGTGGTGCGGACGCTGGGGCTGGTACGCGGCATCATTGTGCGCTCGCGTTCCATTTTCGGCAGCATTGGGGCCGGTCTGCAGACGCTTGTGGGCGGCAACATTACCCTGCTGACTGACTTGTGCGAGAAAACGCGGGAAGAGGCATTGAACGTAATGCTCCAGCATGCCGGCCAACTCGGCGCAAATGCCGTGGTTGGTGTCCGCTATGATGCCACTGAAATCATGCAGGGCGTAACCGAGGTCCTGGCTTACGGCACCGCCGTGGTGGTTGAGGCAAAGCGAAGTTAAGAGGAAGTTTGTAAGCTGTTTGATACCAAACCTTCCTTTGGTCGCGAAGAAGACTTCTGATGTCGTCTTCATTCCCGATTTTGCTTTCTCCGCGCTTCCGTGCCTGCGTGGTGGATTTTGGTTTGCGAATAGGAAGAATTTGCTTTGACCTTGGCTCCATGTGCACGATAATCGTGAGCAAGGCAGATGTTTTAGCCGAAGGAGAATTATTTGTCTACTCAACCCACATCAGCGCCCTCCATTCGCGTGGAAATTTATGACCAGGTCTATAACCTTCGAGGCGTGGATGCGGAATACATCCTGAAGCTGGGGCAATTTGTTGACAGCAAAATGCGCGCCGTGGCGGACCAGACTTCTACTATTGACTCGCTGCGCCTGGCCGTGCTGGCCGCGTTGAACATCGCGGACGAATATCACATCCTGAAAAAGAAATATGATCTGCTGGCGGGAGAATACAACCGCCGCGCCGGACAACTGGCAGGCGCGCTGGATGAAGCGCTGAATGATGAGCGCCGTGCGGGCTGATACTTTATCAATCGCACCTTAATACGTTCGAACTGCACAGTGGCTGAGCCGCTCTGAGCAAATAAGTTTCCAAACTTTATTCATCATTTGGCTCATTTTTGAAAGATTTTTCTTAGCGAAAGCGGCCGGAAAGGCTTGCCATCCACACCGCTTTTCTTTAGCATCAACCCTAGACAGCGACCTGCAAAGCAGGTGCGAACGGTAACCGTTCATGAACCAACATTCAATGAACAGGGGGCCTGACTCGTACAATAACGGCTCGGTGCGCGAGGTTCCGCCAGTACGGAAATGCCTAAAGAGCCGCGGCGGGTTCCCACCGTCTTAGGACGGGTTCAGAACGGCCCGGTCCCACGGCCACGCGGGTCGCTTTCTTATTGCTCGTCCACTTTGGATGTTTTCCAGATCAATAACTTTGACGTTTTCTGGCCTTCTGCCCCAATTTTGTCCTTGTGCTTTTATGTTTGGAATTAGACCGGTCTTTGGAGAACTCGTCTCCCGCCAATGGAGGATTTCCCTTGCCCGCTTTTTCAAGAATTCTCATAGTTTCCGCACGGTCTGCCCGGCTTGCTCTCTGCCGAAAATATTCCTCAGTGCGTAAGGCGGATACTTTCTCTGCCACAGCAACATTAATAAGTTGATTCAAAGCCACACCTTCCGCTTCGGCAGCTCTACGCAATTCTTCCAACAATGAAGGTTGCAATCTTAGGGCAAAGTTACTCCGTCTCATTTCAACTCCTCGATTTCCCGTAAAGCTGTTCCCGGCAAAATCACCTTGCAGTCAAAACCCTTGCTGATTGGCAGGAAATCCCGCTGATTGAATGTCACAATCGCATTTGCGTTTCCATTGATTGCTGTCTCCAGAACCATATCATCGTTGGGATCGTGCAATTGCGGTCGCCAACGAAATGAAAGGC
>DASRCD010000634.1:0-4424 GCA_035653315.1 Candidatus Angelobacter sp. | reverse complement strand
GCGCAGGTGAAGCCGGCGGACCGTTGGGCTATCGCGACTTATATCCGCGCGCTGCAACTGAGCCAGAATGCGTCTGAGGGCGATGTGCCAGAAGCGGACCGAGGCAAGCTGAACCAAACCGAAGGAGAAGGGGTCAGGATTCCGGACACATCTTTCGTTACCCCTGCGGCTACGGAGCCTTTAAAGCCTGTGGCTGAGCCTACACCCAAGGGGAACAAACAATGAGCCATACCGCCATCCGTGTTACACCCAGGGATTTTGCGCCGCCATCCTTTATAGACAGGATGCGGACGCGCTGCCTTACTGTCGGCGTGGTCTTTGCGGTCCTGGCAATTGCCGGAGCGTTCCTGCATTGGACAGTCTTCCTCCGCGCATGGCTGTTCTCTTTTATGTTCTGGCTCGGGCTGACCACCGGCTCTCTTGTGCTGCTCATGCTCCAATACACCAGCGGCGGGAATTGGGGTCGTTTAGGGCGGCGCATCTGGGAAGCGGCCGCCAGCAATCTTTGGTTCATGTTTCTGTGCTGGATCCCGATCGCCGTTGGGGTGAAAAAGCTTTACACCTGGACTGATTCTAACGTTGCAGCAACCCTGGGCGCGGATAAGATTCACTACTACCTGAATATTCCTTTCTTCCTTGTGCGTGGCGTGATCTATTTTGCGGTATGGGGACTGCTGCTATGGCGTCTCCTCGTCTGGTCCAATAAGGAAGAAAATGGGCAATCCACGCCGGCTCAGTTCGTCAGCATTCAGAACCTGAGCGGCTTTGGTATTGTCTTTTATGGAATAAGTATCACCTTCGGCTCCATTGACTGGACCATGTCTCTTCAGCCGGACTGGTGGTCAACGGTCTGGGGCATGCTGTTTATGGTGGGCCAGGTGCTCACAACCTTTTGCTTTACCATCTGGCTCTTTACGCGGCTTTCGTCCGTGGAGCCGGTATCGCGCATCTTCAAGGTGGATTACCTGCATGATTTCGGCAAGCTGATGTTCGCCTTCGTCGTGCTGTGGGCATATCTCTCCTTCTCCCAGTGGTTGATCATTTGGTCCGGCAACATGCTTTCAGAGATTCGCTGGTATCTGATGCGTTTGCAGAGTGGGTGGCAATACTTTGGCACCCTGCTCATTTTTGTCCACTTTGTGTTCCCCTTTGCGCTGCTGCTTTCACGCAACAACAAGCGCAGCATGCGGCGCGTTGTGGCCATATCATTCCTGGTACTGTTCATGCGTTTTGTGGATCTTTTCTGGCTGACCGCGCCGAATTTCTATCCCGGCGGGCCGCAGGGCGGCTTGGAAAATTTCCATCTTCTGGACGCGGCCATGTATGTGATCTGCCCCATTGCCATGGGCGGAATCTGGTTATTTTTCTTTTATCTGCGGCTCAGTAAACGTTCGCTCATGCCGGTGAATGATCCCGGATTTGTTGAGATGCTGGAAGCAAAACATGGATAACTTTGAAACTCAATCCGGCGGCCACGTCAAAGAAGGCCACGAGCATGGCGATGTAAGCATCAAGGGCATCGTGTGGTCCGGAATCATCCTGGCCGCTGGCGGCGTTCTTGCCTTTGTGCTGATGATTGGCATGATCTGGGGCATGGAATGGTGGGAGCGTCACAACGAGCCGCCGCTTACGCCCATGGAACAGCAACTGAAGGCCGAGCGGGAATCCCCCAGAGAAGGCCTGGGCAGGGAAATCCCTGAGAGCAAGGGAGAGGCAAAGTCCACTCCAGACTGGTACGGTCGCGGTAAAATGGAAGATCACCTGAACCGCACGTTTCCCGGGCCTCGCTTGCAGTACGATGATGAACACGATATGGGCTTGTTTGCCAACTCAGAGCAGCAATGGCTGAGCAGTTCGGGAAAATTGGCAAACGGCACCATTCATATTCCCGTGGATCGCGCCATGCAAATTCTGGCGGAACGCGGCCTTCCTCAAGTCAGCGGCCCATTCCAGCCTTCCAATGTGGGAGCGCCCAGCGCGCAATATCCTACCGGAGCGTCGGCTGAGTCAGGGCAGGCGGCCCGCAATGCCGCCGGAGGCACAAAGAAGTGAAGTACAGCAGTAAAATCCGGGGTGTGTTGATGGTCGCCGCCATGGCGCTATGCGTGTCTTCTTCCGCATGGGCGCAAGCCGCGCCTCAATTGCAGCCCGGGGACTCCGTTTCCAACCAGAAGCCTTCCATTCTTGACCAGGTAGGGCTGGATCAGCGCCTGAACCAGCAGGTTCCGCTGAATCTGGCTTTCAACGATGAAAGCGGGCGTCCAGTCCAGTTGCAGCAATATTTTGGCTCCAGGCCGGTGCTGATGATGCTGGTGTATTACCAGTGTCCCATGCTTTGCACGCAGGTGTTGAACGGCTTTACCGGAGCAATGAACGGGATTGTGCGCTTCAATATTGGGCGTGAATTTAACGTTATCACCGTGAGCATTGATCCCCGCGATACGCCGCAGGACGCTGCGGAAGCCAAGCAGCGTTATATCAAGCGTTATCGCCGTGCGGGAGCAGAGCAGGGCTGGCATTTCCTGACCGGAAAAAAAGACCAGATTGACGCATTGGCCCAGGCCGTTGGTTTTCGCTATGCCTGGGACCCACAGATCAAGCAGTATGCTCATGCCAGTGGCATAATTCTGCTCACGCCGGATGGCCGCGTGTCACAGTACTATTACGGAATCGAATATGCGCCGCGCGACATTCAATTGGGTCTGATTGAAGCTTCAAAAGGAAAGATTGGAAACCTTGTCGACCAGGTGGTGCTTTATTGCTACCACTATGATCCGCGGCAGGGTAAATATGGGGCTGCAATCTTCAATGTTTTGCGTTTAAGCGCGCTGGCTACCGTGCTGGTTCTTGGTGGCTTCATGCTGGTAATGTTTCGCCGTGATTCGCATGCTGCCCGCGAGGGCCGCAGCATTTAGGACAGCTGAATAGATGCAATTGAACTTTCCAATTTTTCCGGAGCAGGCCTCGACCATGGCAAAGCACGTGGATGGGCTTTACCTGTTCCTGGTGCTGATCACCACGTTCTTTTCCCTGCTCATCGCCCTGCTCATCCTTTATTTTGCGATTAAATACAGGAGAAGGCCGGGCCACGAAGCAGAGCAGATCCATGGCTCCACGCTTCTGGAAATCATCTGGACGGTCATTCCGCTCGGCATCTCCATGATGATCTTTGTCTGGGGCGCGGTGATTTATTACCACCTGGAGCGTCCACCATCTAACCCGCTGGAAATTTATGGCGTAGGCAAGCAATGGATGTGGAAGTTCCAGCATCCCGGCGGCCAGCGTGAAATCAATACGCTGCATGTGCCCACTGGGCGTCCGGTAAAAGTCACCCTGATTTCACAGGACGTGATTCACAGCTTCTTTGTTCCGGCTTTCCGCGTAAAGCAGGACGTACTGCCTAATCGCTACGTCTTTACCTGGTTCACGCCCACGCAGACTGGCACCTATCATCTGTTCTGCTCGCAATATTGCGGAACCAAGCATTCCGGCATGGTAGGGGATGTTGTGGTCATGACCCCGGAAGATTACTCAACCTGGCTGGCCAGCGGAAAAGCGGAAGGCTCTCTCGCCTCATTGGGAGAAAAAGCGTTCCAGCAATACGGTTGCACGACCTGCCATCGCCCGGATTCAGGCGCGCGTGGGCCAAATCTGGAAGGCGTGTATGGCCGTCCGGTACGGCTGGTGGATAATAGGGTTGTGCTGGCGGATGACAACTACATTCGCGAATCCATCCTTGAGCCTAATGCCAAGGTGGTTTCCGGGTTCCAGTCCATCATGCCAACGTTCCGCGGGGTGGTCAGTGAAGACGAGATCATTGCCATCACCGAATACATCAAACACCTCTCGCCGCAGGAAGCAAATCCGCTGAATAACCGCTCCACGCCCACGGAAATCCGCGACAGCGAGGTGCCGAATATTCAGCAGCAGAATCTCCAGCAGCATCAGCAGCAACAGCAAGCGCCAAACCCGCAGGGAACGCAGCCTGCAACACCTGGGAAGAGACCATGAGTACCGCAACGCAGTTAGTGAAGCCGGTAATGCCGGAAAGGCATTTCCTGAATGACAATTACGGAATCAGATCGTGGCTGCTCACGAAAGACCACAAGCGCATCGCCATTCTGTATCTGTTTTCCATTACGGTCTTCTTTCTGTTGGGCGGCATATTCGCCTCGCTGATACGGTTGCACCTGCTTACCCCAAACGGCGAGTTGTTTGAGGCGGATACATACAACAAATTGTTCACGATGCACGGCGTGAACATGGTTTTCTTTTTCCTGATTCCATCCGTTCCTGCGGTGCTCGGCAACTTCCTGATGCCGATCATGGTCGGCACCAAGGACCTGGCCTTTCCCAAGATCAACCTGCTGAGCTGGTATCTCTATATGGCAGGCGGCTTGTTCTCCATGGCTGCCATGGTTTCC
>DASRCD010000633.1:0-3832 GCA_035653315.1 Candidatus Angelobacter sp. | reverse complement strand
ATGCTTTGCTGCTGCACTTTCTCGCGCTGAATCGCCGCCCTGCGGTCTTTTTGCAGGCGAGCGAACTCATTTTGCGGGAAAGCCGGATGCAAGATCAGGTCAGCATAGATATTCAGCGCCTGATCCATGGTGAGTTTGAGCGTGTTCAGATTGACAAAAGCCCAATCCAGGTTTGCGCCTGCGCCAAAGTTCGCACTCAACGATTCCAATTCTTCACTGATCTTCAGCGAGTTGCGCGTGGGTGTGCCTTCTTCCAGCATGCGCTGGGAGAAACTGGCCGTTCCGGGAGCGCTATTAGGATCAGCGGCGTATCCACTATCCACCAATAACTGGAAGTTCACCACCGGAGCAGTGTGGCGCTCGGCCAGCACAATGTTCAATCCATTGGAAAGCTTTGCCTTCTGCATGGGCGGAAGCTTGAGTGACATGGGCGCACCTTCTGCCGGAGGCTTCGAACGATCAAGCTTGGCTTCGGCTTTCAGGTTTGCCGGATAAGGCTGGACTTCCAGAATGTAGTCCCCATCCGTGAGCCAATCATTGGCCGCTTTCTTTACTGAAGCCACGGTGGCAGCCTGGATTCCCTGAAGATAAGTCTTGTAGCAATCAGGGTTCCCGGTAAAAGTCTGGCAGCGGGCCAGCAGATCGCTCTTGCCGCCAAAGCCGCCGATTCGTTCAACAATGCGCGCATAGTTGCCAAAGATCTGGGTTTTTGCCAGTTGCAGTTCCTCTTCCGTAGGCCCATTCTTCAGGAAGTTGCGCAGCTCTTCATCGGCTTCCTGCTCCGCTTTGTGCAGGTTGGCCTGGGCCTTCTCCGGATCAGCATCTGGTTTGCCCGTAATGGTGTAATCAAATTGTCCGGCGATTTCATTTGTGTCATCGGTGGAAGCTGCGCTGGTGGCCAACTGGTCTTTATAGACAAGCCGCTTGTAGAGGCGCGAAGTTTTGCCGCGTCCCAGGATTTGCGCCACAAGGTCAAGCTGCGGCTCAACCGGAGAACCGAACTGCGGCACGTTCCATATGCGATAGATGCGGCCCTGCGGCACGCGGTCCTGTACCCAGCCGCGATGCGTGCCCGTTCGCTTGGCTATCCATGTTTCCTGCTTGGCGATTGGCGGGCCGGGAGGAATTTCTCCATAGTACTTTTCTACTTTTTGCCGCGCCACTTCCGGCGTAATGTCACCCGCGATCACCAGTGTTGTGTTGTTCGGCCCATAGTATGTCTGGAACCACTCATCCACGTCCGCCTTGGAAGCGGCATCCAGGTCCTTCATCTTGCCAATCACTGTCCATGAATATGGATGGCCCACAGGGTAGGTGTTCTCGACGATCAGCTCTTCTGTTACACCGTAAGGCTCGTTTTCACCCTGGCGTTTTTCGTTCTGCACCACGCCGCGCTGCAGGTCCAGCTTTTTCTGGTCCAGCACCGGCAGCAGGTGGCCCATGCGGTCGCTTTCCGCAAACAGCACATAATCCAGCATCGACGTAGGTACATTCTCAAAGTAATTTGTGCGGTCATTGTTGGTGGTGCCGTTCAGGTTGGTAGCGCCGATCTTTTCCATGGCATTGATGTATGTGGAATTAAAGTTCTCGCTGCCGCTGAACATCAGGTGCTCAAATAGATGCGCAAAACCTGTCTTGCCCGGCTTTTCATTCTTGGAGCCCACGTGATACCAGGTATTCACCGCTACAATCGGGGTCTTATGGTCCTCATGCACCAGCACAGTCAATCCATTCTTCAGCACAAACTTGGTGTACTTGATATCGGGAATGGGAATATTAACTTTGCTTGCCGCTGGACTTGCGGGCGTAGTCGCGTTTACCGCGGGTTTCTGCTGCGCGTTTAAGCAGAGAGTATTCATGCTAATAAGCGCCAGCAGGAACAGCCCCGCCATTTTAGTCAGTAGATTGCTTCTCAAAGTGCCTCCATGATGAATCGAGCAATAGATCGGGCGGACAGAATCTAGTCCGTGGTATTTCAATTGAATTGAACAAAGGAGTTGTCCCACAGCCATTGGCATGCGTTCTTTTGTATGTTTCGCAAGAATGCAACTGGGTAGTTTCAGCTTCAAGGGGTGCTGCATTCATCATATCAGCGCGATTCGCGGACTTCACGCGATAAAAGCGTTTAAGCAACAAAAAAATAACCGCTTATAACCTTTTTAAGATGGCAGCGTCTAAAGTCGATGTGAAGGTGTTTTCCGGTTGAGATGCATTCGGCATCGAGCGATGTTTGTCATTTATGATTAGCACTGAGTGGCAGAGGCCGCCTTGGCTCTGCCTTGCAACATGCATTAAACCCTGCTAATGCTGTTGTGCATTAAACCAGATCTTTGCCAGCCCATCGCCCACACTCCAGCTAGGTGTGCCATTGGTTGAATCCAGATCCAGATTTGAAAAGACTATAATGACCAGCCCGCTCTCAGGATAGCGCTGTAACACCGAATTAAAACCTGTTATTCCTCCGCCATGATATTGCAGCTTGTGGCCAAAACGCTCTCCCATAACAATCCCATAGCCATAGTGCATTCCGTAGGCCGCAGTCTCAGGATAGGTGGCAAACATCTTTTGCGTGGAATCAGAATTCAACAGTTTTCCGTGTGCCAGAGCTTCAGACCACAGCGTCAAATCGTGGAGAGTGGAATAAAATCCTCCGGCGGACCATGCTGACCGTGGATCGATCAAACCAGCGTTGCGCAGATCATCGCCTGCCAGCTTGTATCCTTTGGCACGGCGCGGAACAATCTTGGTTATATCGTCAAACCCTGAATCATGCATGCCAAGCCGGTCAAAGATTTTTTCCTGAATAAAGTCTTCATACTTCGTTCCGGATACTTTCTCAATCACCATCCCCAGCAGAATGTATCCGGTATTGTTGTAGGTAAGTTTGGTTCCATGCGGATAAAGCAGCGGCAGATTACGGACTAAATCCAGAAACTCCGTAGGCGAAGCCGCCAGCACGGAATATCGCTCCCAGGCAGCGCCTTTGTATTCAGGAATAGGTATGCCGGAAGTATGTGTAAGAAGCTGGTGGATTGTGGCGGATTGCCATGACTCAGGCAGATCTGCCACGTACTTTCCAACCGGATCGGTAAGCACAAGCTTGCCTTGTTCATGCATCAAAAGAATGCCGGCAGCCGTAAATTCCTTTGCAATAGAGCCTGTTCGAAAGCGCGTCTCCACGGTGTTCTTGATTTGCCATTCCGCGTCTGCCCAGCCGCAAGCTTCAGAAAATTGAGTCTCTCCGTTGACTGCAATGGAAGCCACTCCCATAAAGTGCTTTTCCTGGCATGCCTGCTGGAAATATGCATGAAGCTGGCTTTGAAGGTCCGCCGCCAATAAAGATTGCGCGAAAGCAAGTAGGCAGAAAATGACCCATCGAATCATGGGTCAATTATCCGCGATGAGGAACTCTCTTTGAAAATGGAATGCGCTGAAGTTCTACTTTTTCTTTCCCGCATTTTTAGGCGCTGGCTTCTTTGCCGCAGGTTTTTTCATCGCTGGTTTCTTTGTTTCAATCTTCTTGGGAGCAAATTTTTTCGCTTCCGGCTTTTTAGGTGCTGGCTTTTCAGCCTTGGCCGGAGCTTTTGCTGGCTCAGCTTTTTTAATGGGGGGAGCAGAGCCGGCTTTCGGTTTGGTTGCCGTTGCAGAAGATTTTGCCGCAGTTGAGGCAGTTGCGGTTGCGGCGGCAGCTTTCGCGGCCTCTGCCGCTGGTGGCGGGGCCTGCGCAGGCACGGTTGTTTCCGGGCCAGCCGCTTTTGGTTTGCGTCCACGCTTTTTAGGCGCCTGATCTCCAGCAGCTCCTGCGGCCGCGTCTTTATCTTTCTTTGCCCGT
>DASRCD010000632.1:0-5886 GCA_035653315.1 Candidatus Angelobacter sp. | reverse complement strand
AAAGCCAGGTCCATTTTGTTGCGGCGCGCCATGAGGATGGCCGTGGAATTTTCCGCGGCATTGCCAATCAGGGCCACAACAATCACACCGACAAAAAGCTCCGTCATGCCCAGGGCGCGGGTAACAGGCTCAATCTGATTTACCAGAAGCTCGCTCATAAAGGCGATGAGGACTGTTGCAACAGCCAATACGATCAGCGCCTGTGTGCGGCTGGTTGCGGGCGGCTCTTCCTGCTGTTGCATCTGCTGAAAAGCAGTGCGATGCGTGCGGAAGATAAAAACCAGGTTCAGCAGGTAGAGAAGGACCAGGACGCCGCTGGTCCAGAGGCTGATTTGTTCCAGCCGCGCATCACGGTGCTGCAAGGTCCCAAACACAGTGAGGTTGAAGACGGCGGGCATGACCAGCGCGGCCACGGCAATCATCAGCATGGTGCCGTTCATGGCGGAAGCAGCGCGAGAAAAGCGTTGCACCGGATACCGCGACCCTCCAGCGACAAGACTCAATCCCAAAACCAAAAGAAGATTGCCGATGATGCTGCCGGAAAGAGAAGCTTTCACCACGTTGATATGGCCGGCGCGGAGCGCAAAGATGGCGATGATCATCTCTGTGGCATTGCCCATGGTGGCGCTCAGGATTCCGCCGACGGCAGGGCCACAATGCGCGGCCAGCGTTCCGGTAGATTCACCCAGAATGCTAGCCAGGGGCGTGATGGCCAGTGCCGCAGCCGCAAAAATGAGCAGCGGCGGCACATGAAGAAAGTTGAACACTACCGCTACCGGCAGGAACACTAACAGGATGTTGAGCCAGCGATGTCCGGTTTTAAACGGGAACCATCCTGTGCTGTTGGTATTTGCCATCCCCAAGATTGTAAAAGAGCGGGAAATTACATACGGGGTTAAGACGCGGCGCGAAATACTTTTCCCGCTTTTTTAGGGATGATCTGAACGCCATCTTTACGATCATAAGCCAGAGTCAGGTTGGGGGCGCATGATCCGCAAAGCCAGAAATGTTCCACACGATTCAATGATTTTGGCTTGGCCGCTCCGGAAACAGCCAGAGACAACGGATTGCCGGTATGCTCGATCATGAATACCTTGCCCTCGCGAAGATAGACAAGTTCAGTGGAACAGGATGGATTGGCGCACTTGGATAGCATAACTACTCCTTACATAGAACTCATGCAGAGCAGATAAATGCGCAACGGGCTATTCTGCCAAGACAATAGATGCAGATTTCAGGTGTGCCGTTTGAAGAATTTTTCCAGAAAAAAATAAAATACTATCGCAAAGCGAAGCTTTTCTTTTCTGTTAATCTAAGTGACAGAAAATAAAATATTTACGAGGAAAATGGAGCCAGAGCCGCTGGCCTTGTCCAGTCACAAATTCACGGCTACACTATATTCACCTTTCATAATAAGGGAAACAAGCTACAGATTGGACCACTGCTGATACAGCAAAATATGGCCATTTCTAACATCCGTAAAATCCTCATCATAGAAGACACACCTGCTGACGCCCGGCAATCTATTGCAGTAGTAAAAAAGCTGGGAGCGCAGGAAGTCATCGCATTAAATAACGTGGCTGCGGCGATGCTTCTTCTCCAGGACATTGTGGAAGGAAAACAGGATGCGCCAGACGTGATTCTTCTGGACCTGTCTTTTCCTAAAGAAAGCGGATTTGAGGTACTGCGATATTGGAAATCAAATCCCAAGCTGAAAACGATTCGGGTGGTTGTATGGACCGTGATGGGCGATACCGAACAGAAGTTATGCGGATTTTTTGGCGTAGATTCCGTGGTCCCGAAATGGGCCGGCCCCAAGGAACTGGAATTAGCATTGGGCCGCTTTAATGAAAACGCCAATATTGCCGGGTCTTCTCAAGGATAAGGGCCCACCCGAAATGAAACAGCGTTCTTATGAAACTTTGCATCGTACAAACTTGGTGAACTGCATCCCTTAGCCTCCAGGTTTTTCCTAATGCATTCCGCGATTAAGTATTGTCTTTTATAAGCCACCGACATTGGAGGATTGAAATGAGCAAGTTGCCGGAGATCATCGGTAAGCACCAGGAAGCAATACGCACAGACTGGTTGAAGCAGATGAACAGTGCGGTGCGCCGTTCTGACCTGATCAGTAATGAAGAAGTGGATTCGCAATCCCGCGAATTAATGGCTGGTATTGTCAGCGGCGCAAAGTCCGGCGATATTTCGAATATCGATGGGCCGGCATGGGACCCAGTCCGCGATACGCTCACCGCCATCTCCGCATCCCGGGCAAAACAGGGTTTCAGCACCGGTGAAACGGCCACCTTTGTGCTCTCGCTCAAGCAGCCTTTTTTTAATGTCATACGCAAAGAGCTGGGCGCCACACCGGATGCCATGTTCGATGAAATCTGGAAGACAACGCAGCTGTTGGACAAACTGGCGCTGGTGACCGCAGACGCTTTCCAAGCCACCCGCGAAAAATTTATTGCCAGGCAGCAGGAAGAGCTGATGGAGCTTTCCACGCCAGTGGTCAAATTGTGGGAAGGGATTTTGGCGCTTCCCATCATAGGAACACTGGACAGCGCGCGCACCCAGGTAGTGATGGAATCATTGCTGCAAGCCGTGGTGCAAACCAATTCCCGCGTCGCCATCATTGATATTACCGGCGTTCCCACGGTGGACACGCTGGTGGCCCAGCATCTGCTCAAGACGATCACGGCGGCGCGCCTGATGGGCGCGGACTGCATTATCAGCGGCGTGCGGCCGCAGATTGCGCAAACCATTGTTCATTTGGGAATTGATCTTGCCGGAGTGATTACAAAATCAAAACTGGCGGACGCATTCTCACTGGCATTGCAGCGCACCGGACAGGCCGTGGTGAGAATCAATGGCGACAGCAAAAAGTCGTTATTCAAAAAGGAGGAGTAAATGGAGCGGATCCCAATCCTCCGCATGGGCCAGTTCCTGCTGGTCACAATTCAGGTGGACATGCATGACCGGCTGGCCGTGCAGCTTCAGGACGACCTGACGGAAAAAATCTCTGAGTGGAGTTCGCGCGGTGTGCTGATTGATATTTCCACGCTGGAGATCGTGGATTCTTTTATCGGCAGAATGCTGGCCAACATCGCCGCCATGGCGCGAGTGATGGATGCCGAAACTGTAGTCGTGGGCATGCAACCCGCCGTGGCTATTACCCTTGTAGAACTTGGAATGTCACTCTCCGGAGTGCGAACAGCGCTTAATGTTGAGACAGGCATGGAGCTTTTGTATGAACTGCGTGGTGACTTTCATTCGGAGATAAGTGAATGAAGTCCGGCAGGCAGGAAAAGCTGCCGATCTTGAGTTCGGGCGATGTGGTGCTGGCCCGGCAAAAAGTGCGGCAGTGGGCCACGGAAATGAAGTTTACCCTGGTGGACCAGACCAAACTGGTGACCGCAGCCAGTGAGCTGGCGCGTAACGCGCTGGAACATGGCAAAGGCGGCCATATGGTAATAGAGCAGGTGGAGAACTCGACCAAAAACGGCCTAAAGCTGGTCTTTGAAGATCAAGGCCCGGGGATTGCCGATATAGAGGCCGCCTTGCGTGATGGATTTACCACGGGCGGCGGCATGGGACTCGGGTTGGGCGGAAGCAAAAGGCTGGTCAACGACTTTCAAATTCATTCGGAACCGGGTAAGGGAACGCGCGTTACTGTGGTTCGCTGGAAATAATGCTTTTATCCCAAACCGTTACCCTATCCGACTCCACTTCCACCTCAGAAGGCCGCCGGGCCAGCGCTCGCATGGCTGCTTTGCTGGGATTCAATGAAACCAAGGCAGGCGAAGCCGCTCTTATCGTCACTGAAGCCACTCGCAATGCCATAGTGTATGGCGGCGGTGGACAATTAGTGCTGGCAGGGACAAAATCCCCTGAGGTCCGCCTGGATATTCTTGTAATAGATCGTGGACCTGGTATTTCCGACCTTCCCCGCGCTTTAACTGATGGTTATTCCACCGGCGGAACTCCCGGAACCGGCTTGGGCGCCATACGGCGCATGGCCGATGTTTTTGACGTGTTCACCAGTCCCAAAGGCACCGTGCTGTATGCCTGTGTTATGCAGACTGGAATGCCGCCGCAGAAAGATTTATTGGATTTAGCCGGGCTGGCGGTGCCGATACAAACTGAAATTGTTTGTGGCGACGGAATCGCTTGGGATTTTCAGGGTGACCGGTGTGTGGTGCTGAATATTGATGGACTTGGCCATGGCGTGCAGGCAGCGGAGGCGGCCGAAGAGGGTGTTCGCATTTTTCAGGCGTATAGCCAGGAACCACCAGCATCCATTGTTACGCGCCTGCATGACGCTTTAAAAAAGACCCGCGGAGCTGCCGCCGCTGTCGCGGAAATCCGGCCTTTGGCGGGGTCTTTGGTTTACGCCGGGGTCGGCAACATCTCTGCCAGCATCCTAAGTAATACATCCAGCCGCAGCCTGATTTCACATAACGGCACATTAGGGCACGTAATGACAAAGGTGCAGGAATTTAAGGTGGAGTGGCCAAAAGACGGAATGCTGATCATGCATTCTGACGGATTGCAGACCCGCTGGGACCTTTCTCGCTATCCGGGGCTGATGAGACGGCAGCCCGCATTGATCGCAGGCGTATTATTAAGAGACTTTCGCCGTGACCGCGATGATACTAGCGTAATTGTAATGAGAGGACGTGACGGCGACCTGAAATGAGTACTCCACTTTCCACCATCCTCCTGCGAAATGAGCGCGACGTGGTGCAGGCACGCCAGCGTGCGCGGGAAATCGCCGGTCTGGTGGGATTTGATAATCAGGAGCAGATCCGCCTGGCTACAGCCACTTCTGAGATGGCGCGCAATGCGTTTCGTTACGCCCGGGACGGAAAAGTATTTTTCAAGGTGCATCCAGGCCCGCCACAGACGCTTGAAATCATGGTTTCTGACGCGGGGCCGGGAATTACCAACCTCAATGAGATTTTTGAGGGCCGTTATCGTTCCGAAACAGGTATGGGCCTGGGCATTGTGGGAACCAGGCGGCTGATGGACAAATTTGAGATTATCAGCAACGGCCAGGGCACGGTAGTCAAGATGGGAAAAGATCTGCCCATCACTTCTCCAATATTGACGCCAGCCCGGATGCAGTCGATCACCAACAAAATTAACGAGAAAAACTCTGAGAGCCCCTACGATGAAATCGACCGGCAGAACAGGGAACTGCTAAAAACATTGCAGGAGCTGCGTAACCGCCAGGAAGAGTTGGCGATCCTGAACCAGGAATTGGAAGATACCAACCGCGGCGTGGTCGCCCTTTACGCTGAATTGGATGAGCGTGCTGATTATTTGCGGCGCGCCTCCGAAATGAAAACCAATTTTCTTTCCAACATTTCCCATGAATTCCGGACGCCGCTCAATTCCATTATGTCTTTGGCTCGAATCCTGCTTGACCGGTTGGATGGTGACCTTACGGGTGAGCAGGAGACGCAGGTCAATTTCATTTTGGAATCAGCCACAACATTGGCTGAGATGGTCAATGATCTTCTTGACATCGCGAAGGTTGAAGCCGGAAAGGTCCGCATCAGGGTAAAGACATTTGATGTGGAAGAGCTATTTAGCGCGCTTAAAGGAATGCTGAAACCTTTGCTGGCTGACAATACTTCCGTGGACCTCATTTTCAATGAAAGCAAAGACCTGCCCGCACTGCGCACCGATGAAGGCAAGGTATCGCAGATCCTGAGGAATTTTATCTCCAATGCCATAAAATTTACTCCTCGGGGGGAAATCACAATCTCCGCCACGCGACGGGAAGATTTCATTTGTTTCGCGGTCAAAGATACCGGCATCGGCATTGCTCCGGAACATCTTGAAACAATTTTTCAGGAATTTTCGCAGGTGGAAAATCCG
>DASRCD010000631.1:0-2398 GCA_035653315.1 Candidatus Angelobacter sp. | reverse complement strand
GCTGAATTACAACCAGTCCAGCACCGGCTTTACCGCCTCCTCAAGTTACCTGCTGGGACATTCCTTTAAACGCGTCGGTCTCACCTATACGCTGGACAACACCACCATTGAAACGTTCAGTGATGCCTCACGCAATCTGTTTCAGACGTTGAATTTCCGCAACATCTCCGGTCCGGACGCGCTCAATGGAATCATCACCAGCTCCATTTCGCCTTCTTTCAGTTTCAGCACCATTGATAGCCCGATCCGTCCGCATAAGGGAAGAAGCATCTTTATTTCGAATGAAATTGCAGGGTTAGGCGGAAACGTTAAATTTTACCGGCCTTTGTTTGCTTTCACGCAGTGGAAGCCGCTCTACCACCAAAACACCCTGGGAGTTCGCTTCCAGGCCAGCTTTATTAACGGATTTGGCGGTACAGAAGCTCCACCTTATCAACGCTTCTACATGGGCGGCGAAAATGATCTGCGCGGTTTCGATATCCGCACCGTTTCGCCCTACGTTTTTGTCAGCACAGTGCAAAATTTCCAGCTGACCAATCCAGACGGCAGTCCCGTGCCGGTGGATCCAACCAACCCGCGCCGCGGAAATGTGACCGTGCCTATTCCGGTCAATAACATTACCTTGCCTGGTGGCGATACCCAGTTCGTGAGCAATGTTGAATACCGTATCCATGTAGTTGGCCCGGTTACCCTGGCGCCTTTTGCCGATCTAGGCATGGATTTCGTCAGCCGTGACTCACAGTTAAAGATTAATCCACAGGCAGTGACGCAGCTAAATAGCACCGTATTCGGCTGTCCAGCCATCGTGAATTTCGAATGTTCAGGCGGTTTCCCGCTCCAGTTCAGCGGAGACCTGAAACCGGTTGCCGGGACCAACTTTGTTCCCCGCATGTCCACCGGTCTGGAATTGCAGGTATTGCTGCCGATTGTGCAGCAGCCATTCCGTATTTATTACGCGTACAATCCGCTGACGCTGGATACGCTGGTTAAATCTCCCAGCCCCATCACGCGTGGTTTGTTCCCGTCGGGAGCAGCCGGCGATTTCACCTTCCAGTCGGCCGTAGCGCAATTCGGCCCGGATTTTCGACTACAGGAACCGCGTAAAACGTTTCGTTTCACCATTAGCACCACTTTCTAAGGAGAAACCCTTGTTTGACGCTGCCGGAGGCAAGAACCTATAATTCAACATATTCGTCCCCTCCGCAGCTTTTACACGCTCACCAAAGCGGTACAGAAACATGCATCGCGACGAATTTTGTTTGCATAACATCCAAGGAGTCCAATATTTCATGTCAAGTCAACTCAAATCCCGCGCCCTAACTCTGGCCTTTGCGCTCGCTCTGGGCTCTTCTCCGGCGGCATTTTCACAGGGCGCAGCCACCGCCGGCGCGTCTTCCGGCAGCAAAATCGGCATTGTGAGCATTCAGGATGCTATTGCCAATACCAATGAGGGAAAGAAAGAACTGGAGGCGCTCCAACAAAAATTCTCCCCCAAGCAGGCGGAGCTCAAGACCCAGAATGACGATGTGGAGAACCTGAAGAAACAGCTCCAGACCCAGGGTGACAAGCTCAGTGAAGACGAACGCAGTAACCGCGTAAAGGCAATTGAAACAAAGCAGAAGGCGCTCCAGCGTAACTATGAAGACGCGCAGAATGAATTTCAGCAGGCTGAACAGGAGATTGTGAATCGCCTGGGTAAGAAGATGCTGGCCGTGCTGGAGAAATATGCGAAAGACAACGGCTTTGCCATGGTGCTGGATGTTTCCAATCCACAAACGCCGGTATTGTGGGCCAATCAGGGCTCAAACATCACCAAGGAATTAGTGGACGCATACAATGCGGAATCGCCTGTGGCGGGAGCTGCCAAGCCCGCAACCAGCAGTTCAGCAACGCGTCCTGCCGGCGCCACCACCCGCCCGGCAAATGGAACAGCCCCAACGCCAAAGAAACCGTAATTACCAATGTTGTGCATGAAGATGAATGCATGATGAAGAGGAGCAACTAACCAGATGATCTCGTCAAGAATCCACATTCTAGCTCTCGGTCTTGGACTGAGTACTGCTTTTTCCGCTCTGACTTTTGCCCAGGCGACAGCCGCTTCTGTAACTGCGCCTTCTGCCGCTTCCTCTGCCGCGCCTGCCGCTGCCCCAAACGCTTCAGGCACTAAGATTGGCGTGGTCAACATTCAGCAGGCAATCGCTGAATGTAATGAAGGCAAAAAGGAATTTGATGCGATTCAGCAGAAGTTCACTCCAAAGCAGAATGAGCTGAAAGGGATGAGCGACGAGGTTGATAATCTGAAGAAGCAGTATCAGGCCCAGGGCGATAAGCTCAGCGATGACGAACGCGCCAGCCGCGCCAAAGTCATTGATGTCAAGCAGAAAACCCTGCAGCGCAA
>DASRCD010000630.1:0-6521 GCA_035653315.1 Candidatus Angelobacter sp. | reverse complement strand
GGCTTTTCCCTAGTGGCCCCGCCCAGTACGCAATGCTAAACTTTGATTCAACTCCAGCAGTTGAAAAATGGATTCTAATTCCACCATTCCGTCACGCATCCGGATCTTTCTAATTTCCCTGGCAGCCTCTTTTCTGGTGCTGGTGGTTGCCTTGGCGATTCAATGGCTTGTCTATGATGACTGGCAGCACCAAACAGGCCCGCTGCGGATTGTGGGTACGGCCATTGCCTCCGCGCTCACCATGGTTTTTATGCTGCGCTGGCAATATTCATTGCGCAAACAGCACCTGGATATGATGCGGCGCTTTCAACTCATCTCCCACATGAATGACAGGATCCGCAATGCCCTGCAGGCAATAGAATGCGTGACCTATGTCTCCGGGCCGGAGACGACGGAGCCGGTGCGGCGGGAAGTAAATGCTATTGATAAGGTTTTGAGAGAAGTGCTTTCAGAGACCGGAGTCATCCCTGCACAAATCTCTCCGAACAAGCCGGTGAAGCCGCCAAACAATCTGCTTAAAACCGCACACAGCAGCAAATGAATTGGCCCGGAGTTGAATTCATCCGGGTCCCCGCGAACGGCATCCATTTTGAGGTCGCCACCATGGGCGCGGGTGACAGGCTTGCGCTCTGCCTGCATGGCTTTCCTGAACATGCTTATTCCTGGCGACATCAGATGCCTTTGCTGGCAAAAATGGGCTATCGAGTATGGGCGCCTAACCTGCGCGGCTACGGCAATACGGACTCTCCGCAGGAAGTTTCAGCTTATAAAACGCGAACACTGGTGGAAGATGTTGCCGCCTTGATCAAGGCCGCCAATGCGAAAGAAACCGTTCTGCTGGCGCATGACTGGGGCGGAGCGCTGGCCTGGTCACTGGCTGGCTCCCAACACATGAAAACCGCGCGCGCCGGAAGCGCTGACATGGAACAATCACAGCTTATTTCTAGGCTGGCCATTTTTAATATGCCGCATCCAGCGTGTTTCGCGCGTGAACTGCGCACACCGGCACAGCTCATAAAATCCTGGTATATCTTTTTCTTTCAGCTTCCCTGGCTGCCGGAATTCATGCTGCGCCGCGGCAATGGACGCGCAACTTCCAGCGTCTTCAGGCAGTCATCGCGCAACCCTGCGCGTTTTCCTGATGAAGTATTGGAAGTGTATCGCGCCAATGCTGCGCGTCCGGGCGGGCTTACAGCGATGATCAATTGGTATCGCGCGCTGCTGCGCGGCAGATTTTTAAAACAATTCCGAAGCGGCAACGCTCCCGTGGTTCATATCCCCACGCTTTTTCTCTGGGGTGATGCCGATGCGGCACTCAGCTTCCGCAACACGGAAGGCACGGAGAAATATGTGACCGATCTTACGTTCCGTGTTTTTCCCGGCGTTTCGCATTGGATCCAGCAGGAAGCGCCGTACGAGGTAAACGCCATGCTGGAGGCGTGGCTTATGGGCAGGCGCGTTCCGCAATATAACGAAGTGGCAACAAATTAAAGGAACAATGCTCGATCCTAGCCGGGCAATGTCTATTACATAACAGTGCCGTCTCTACATTTCTCCACCCAATTTATGCCTTCAGATGTGAAATTATTCCGGTGCTCATCGAGAAATTGCTGGACTAGATCACGCACTCCCGGATGGTGGAGATGGCCAAGACCATGAAGAGCATATATCTGGGTCCTGGTATCAGTTAGGGCCAGGATTTTTGTTAAAGTCTCGAACATAGCGTTCAATAATGCCTTGTGTTCTGCGTTGAGAGAGAGGACATCGCCCTCGTTGGATTTGCAATCGAAATGCATTTGTGCCCAAAAACCGCTCGCCACGCTCTCCCACCACATATCGAAGCAGTTCTCCATCACTTCAACGGATGACTTTGCTACATAGTCGGAATATACGAAATACATCGAACGAATGCAGCTGACTCTTCTCTCTAAAGGTGTAGAAGGAAACCACAGATACTTCTGAATCTGAAATCCGCAGAACATGGCCCATATTCCTGCGTTTATTTGAGGAGGTGAATACCTTGGTGCAATAGCGGCAAATTCTGTAAAGAGGCGAGTGAGGTGCTCAACGATTACCCTTGGTGATGATACGTCCTTATCATCAAAGTGATTAGAGTTCTGAAAATCTGGTTCCAGGTACCAATATTCTTCCTTTTGTATATCGTGATCGAAGAAAAAGGACAAAAACTCCTCAAATTTCAGTTGCGATAGATCCAGGAAGGGCAAACCATCGAGCATGGCAATGAGTATACGATTTGTACCAGAGGATTGTTGTCAAAATTGCCGTTCTCTGATGGCGCACATTTTTCGCGGCTTCTGCTGGTTTGCCTTCATCCAATAAGTTTGCACCCGCTTGCTTTAAAATAGATTCCAGGGACACATGGCGCAGGAAGAAGAGGTACTAGGTAAAGCGTATGACAGCCGGCTGATGAAGCGGCTCCTTGCGTATTTGCGGCCTTATCGCTGGCAAATGGTGGCTGCGCTCAGCTCCATTGTGCTCAAGGCGGGCGCAGACGTGATGGGGCCGTACCTGGTCAAAACGGCCATTGATAAATATCTTGCCTCGGCCGGCCCGCAGGTCCACAGTTTTTTTGACCGCTTTCTCAGTTCCAGTCCGCTGGTGGGCATTGCCCAGCTTGGCGGGATTTATCTTTCCCTGCTGCTCATTGGCTTTGGGCTGGACTTTACCCAGACCTACCTGATGCAGTGGATTGGGCAGAAGATTATGTTTGATCTGCGCAGCCAGATCTTCCGCCACTTGCAGCACATGCACATTGGGTTTTATGACAAAAACCCCGTAGGCCGTCTGGTGACGCGCGTTACTTCTGACGTGGACGCGCTGAATGAAATGTTTACTTCCGGCGTGGTGGCCATTTTTGAAGACGTGTTTGTGCTGGTCTTTATTATTGCCATCATGCTGCGGATGAAGTGGTGGCTGGCGCTGATCACCTTTGCCGTGCTGCCGCCCATCTTCTGGGCGACCATGGTGTTCCGCAAGTCCGTGCGCGATTCTTACCGCCGCATCCGCACAGCTATTGCCCGCATTAATTCTTATCTGCAAGAGCATGTTACCGGCATGATGGTGCTGCAACTTTTCAACCGGGAAAAGCGCGCCTATCAAAGCTTTGACAAAGTCAATGCGCAGCACATGGACGCCTTTAAAGACGCCATTCTGGCTTATGCGCTCTACTATCCGGTGGTGGAAATTCTTTCCAGCGTGGCCATTGCCATGGTGATTTATTTTGGCGGCTTTGGCGTGATGCGGAACGCCGTAACCATAGGTGTGCTGAGCGCCTTTATGCAGTACGCGCAACGCTTCTTCCGTCCCATTCAGGACCTGAGCGATAAGTACAACATTCTGCAATCCGCCATGGCGGCCAGCGAACGCGTGTTTAAGCTGATTGATACGCCCATTGAGATTGTCTCGCCGGAGCAACCGCGCCCGGCACAGGGCAAGGGGCGCATTGAGTTTGACCACGTCTGGTTTGCCTACAGGCAATTGGAAGCCGACGAAGCGAAAGACAGTAAGCAGCTTGTGGCGGAAGCTGGAAGCAACGGCCATGGCCATGCCGCTGCCGCACTGCAAAATGAAGATTATGACTGGATTCTGCGCGACGTCTCTTTCACCATTGAACCGGGTGAAAGCGTTGCCATTGTGGGCCACACCGGCGCGGGCAAAACCACCATTATTTCCCTGCTGATGCGCTTTTACGATATCCAGAAAGGCGCAATCCGCATTGATGGCGTTGATATCCGAAGCATGGAACTCAAGGATTTGCGCCGGCGCTTTGGCGTGGTGCTGCAAGATCCGTTTCTTTTTACCGGCACCATTGAGAACAATATCCGGCTGGGCTCAACCTGGATTACTGACGAGCAGATTGAGGCCGCGGCGGAGAACGTGAACGTTGCGGACTTTATCCGCTCACTGCCGGAAGGGTTTAAGTCTCCGGTGCTGGAGCGCGGCAGCACCATGAGCACCGGCCAGAAGCAGCTTATTTCATTTGCGCGGGCACTGGCGCATGATCCAAAAATCCTGGTGCTGGATGAAGCTACTTCCAGCGTGGATACCGAAACTGAAATCCGCGTGCGTGAAGCCCTGAGCAAGATGGTGGAAGGCCGGACCTCAGTCATGATTGCGCACAGGCTTTCAACGATTCAGCGCGCGGACAAGATCATTGTGATGCACAAGGGCCATGTGCGCGAGATTGGCAGCCATCAGCAATTGCTGGCCCAGCGCGGCATTTACTGGAAGCTTTACCAGCTTCAATATAAAGACCAGGAACTGGGCGTGGGCGAGACAAAGGTGGGCGCGGACGATTGAATTGCATGTGCATCCAAGCAGGTAATTAGGTCTGCTTTCTGTATCCGTGACTTCTCACCGTTTACAATCCCGGCTCGTTGCTGCTCGGCATCCGCGCATGTTACTTTTTAAGCTTACCTATTATGCTCCGCTCCTATCAGGGAATTACGCCGCGCATACATGATTCGTGCTATATCGACGAGTCCGCCCAGATCATTGGCGATGTTGAGATCGGGGAGAACTCCAGTGTCTGGATGAATGCCGTGATTCGCGGTGATGTGTTTGCCATTCGCATTGGCAAGAACTCCAACGTGCAGGATTGCAGCGTGCTCCACGGCATGCGTCATAAATATGGCGTAACCATGGGCGACTGGGTAACCGTGGGCCACTCGGTTACGCTGCACGGATGCACCATTGGCGACCGCTGCCTGATCGGCATGGGCTGCGTGATCCTGAACAACGCCAAGATTGGCGAGGGCTGCATCATCGCGGCGGGAACGGTGATTCCTGAAGGCACGGTGATTGAGCCGTTTTCCTTGTGGATGGGCGTGCCGGGCAAGTTCAAAAAGCGGATTGACGACGAAGAGACACAAAAAACCATCATGATGTATGGCAAGAATTATTTTGATTACACCCAGATTTATCGCAAAGAGTTTCCGAAGAAATAATGGCTAATCAGATTAAGGCAGTACGCGGGACACGCGATCTTCTTCCTCCGGAGACGGAGACGTGGAACTTTGTTGAGTCCGCGGTGCGTGATGTATTTCGCGTCTATAACTTTCAGGAAATCCGCACGCCCATCCTCGAAGACCTGCAACTCTTTCAGCGGTCCGTGGGTGAAGAGACTGACATTGTCAGCAAAGAGATGTTTGCCTGGGAAGACCGTGCCCGCGCACAGAGTGAAAAAGGCCAGTGGCTGGCGCTGCGACCGGAAAATACGGCAGGCGTGGTGCGTGCTTATATTGAACACAAGATGTGGGAGCGGCCTGGGCTGCAACGCTTTTACTATATTGGCCCGCAGTTTCGCCGGGAGCGTCCGCAGAAAGGGCGCTATCGCCAGTTTTACCAGATCGGTGCTGAGGTCATTGGGCCAACAGCTGCGGGGAGCGAATCGCCTGCCGTAGACGCGGAAATTCTGGAGATGCTGGCCACGCTGCTCGACAAACTGGGCATTCAGGGCTGGAAGCTGAAGCTCAACTCGGTGGGCTGCAAGGATGATCGTCCGGTTTATCTGCAAGCGTTGCGCGATGCGCTAAAAGATGTTGCGCCGACGATGTGCATTGACTGCCAGCGCCGCGCGGAGACCAATCCACTGCGCGTGCTGGACTGCAAAGTGCCGGAAGACCAGTCGATCATTGAAAAATTACCGCGCCTGAATGACTATCTGAATGAAAGCTGCCGCACGCACTTTGCCGAGGTACAAAAAATCCTTAACGCGGTGGGCGTGCCGTATGAGATTGATCATCGACTGGTGCGCGGCCTGGATTACTACACGCGCACAGCCTTTGAATTTACGCATGGCGCGCTGGGCGCGCAGAACGCCATTCTCGGCGGCGGACGCTATGACGGACTTTCTGAATCGCTCGGTGGTCCGCCTGCGCCGGGCATTGGCTTTGCCATTGGCGAAGACCGCCTAGTGATGACCTTGCAGGAATCGTCCGGCGTGAAAGCCCAAGCGCCCGATATTTATATTGCTCCGCTCGGCACAGGCATGAATGTGCACGCCGCAAAGCTGGCGCGCGACCTGCGCAGCAAAGGCGTAGTTGTGATCACGGGCGATGAGAGCTTTAAGCTCAAAAAATCTCTGGAAACCGCCAGCAAGCTCGGCGTCTGCTTTGCCTTGATTCTGGGTGAAAATGAGGTCAATTCCGGACAATACGCCCTGAAAAACCTAAATACCGGCGAACAGGCCAGCGTGGGGTTGAGTGAGATTCCGGGGATAGTGGTGTTAAAGAAATAGAGCTGCATTCCTTACCTTTTGCAAAACGATACGAAGGATAGAACACCTATATCGTTGTCCACCAGAAAAGCGCGCTAAGAAAAGGATTTTAGAGGTACAATCCTTCCACACACCCACAAATGGTACGTATAGACAGAAAAGGGCGGTCACTTCTTGAAGCCGAACTCAAGAAGCTGACAGGCGGCGCGGCTGTTGGTATTTTGACAGGAACAATTGCGGCGTTGGTCTTGCCGACTGGGTTTGTTTTCTGGTCTTACGCTAT
>DASRCD010000629.1:0-2760 GCA_035653315.1 Candidatus Angelobacter sp. | reverse complement strand
CTGGGCTAAAAATTGTTGCTATTATGCCACTCCAGCAGCTCCGCAATCTTGTGCAAATCACCTTATCCGGCAATTTTCTTGCGCCAATGAGTGCATCTGGTACCATGCTCACGCTATGAAATATCTTCTACTCATTTGCGTGCTTACCGCTGCAAGCTTTGCTCAATCCCACCACCCTACGTCTGGTGACGAAACGCAGCAACTGCTGCAATCGCTGGCGGATGCTCCCGGCCCTCCGGGTTTTGAAGAGCCTGTGCGCAAGATCATGGTGGAGCACATGAAGCCGCTTTCTGAAAAGCTCAGCTATGACGGCCTGGGATCTGTAATTGCTATGCAGGGCTCCAGCGGCCCGCGCATCATGGTGGACGCGCACATGGACGAGTTGGGCGGCATTGTGCGTCGGGTGACCAATGATGGTTATCTCACCATGCAGATGCTTGGCGGCTGGCTTGACCAGGCCCTGGTTGACCAGCGTTGGACCATTCTCGGATCGAAAGGCCCCATTCATGCCATCACCGGCATCAGAGACATTCATATTGTCCCGCAGGAAGAACGGAACCGCGTTTATCCGCGCGAATGGATCTTTCTTGATGTGGGCGCAAAGAACGCCGCTGAAGCCGCTGCCATGGGTCTTGAGCCGGGTGATCCCGTAGTCCCGGATGCGCCATTCACCGTGATGAATGGTACTCGGAATTATCTGGGTAAAGGTTGGGATGACCGCGTGGGCTGCGCCGTGGTGCTGGAAGCCATGAAGCGGATGGCGCGTCTGCCGCATCCGAACCAGATTTTCTGGGTGGCCACAGTGCAGGAAGAAATTGGCGTGCGCGGTGCGCATACCTCCAGTGAAATTGTGAAACCGGAAATCGGCATTGCCATTGAAGGCGGCGTTACCCGCGATGCTCCAAAGGTGGGACCAGAAGAAGCGCAGGAACTTCTCGGCGGCGGCCCGGCGCTCTTTCTTTATGATTCCAGCGCTCTGCCGAATCTGAAACTTGTGGCGCTGTTGAAGCAGACCGCAAAAGAAAAATCCATTCCGCTGCAAATGGACCTTATTCAGGGTTATGGGGACGATTCTTCTGAAATGCAGAAGAGCAACGGCGGCGCTCCCACCGTGAACCTTGTGGTTCCAGTGCGCTATACGCATTCGCACAACGGAATTATGAATCGTGACGACTTTGACAGGATGGTGGACCTGCTGGTGGCCGTGTTGCAAAAGCTGGACGCAAAAACAGTGGGAGACCTGCGGGATTTTACGCCGAGGTAGTTGATTCAGTAATCGACTCTGAGCTGCGAATGGATTTTTCTGAAATCCCGAGCGGCAGCGAGGGAACCCCATAGTAATGAAGATGTTTCAGGCTGACTAAATCAAAAGAATGCCGTCAGCTTTCCAATAAGGAACTCTCGTAACTATAGGGATCTCTCGCTTCGCCTCGAGATTTCAGAAAGCAATTCACGAAGAAACCAACAAAATTTTATCTACTATCTTCACTGCATCCACTGCTGCCTTTACGTCATGCACACGCACGATGTGCGCCCCGTTTAAAACCGAAGCAGTTGCCGCCGCAATAGAGCCATATAAGCGCTGGTCTGCCGGCGCGTCTTTGCCATCGCGCGCCAGAGTGCGCCCAATGAAAGATTTTCTTGAAGTCCCAACCAGCAGAGGAAAGCCAAGTTCGCTTAACTGCTCCAGCCCGGCCAGCAATGGATAGTTCTGGTCAAATTTCTTGCCAAAGCCAACGCCCACATCCAGCACGATTCGCTCTTTGGCAATTCCGCGCTCCACCGCCGCATCGGCGTATTCACCCAATTCTTTTTTTACCTCAGCCACAATATCGGCGGAAGCCGGCAGGTTGCGCCATTCTTCCGGGCGTCCGCGTGTGTGCATGAGAATTGCGCCGCATTGCAGTTCAGCCATGGTTGCAGCCATCTCTTTGTCCCAGCGGAGCGCGCTTACATCGTTCACAATCTCGCAGCCGGCATTCACGGCAGCTCGTGCTACTTCTGCTTTGTATGTATCCACGGAAAGAATTGCATCCGGCCGCTCGCGCAGCACAGCTTCAATCACCGGCATGATGCGGCGCAGCTCTTCTGCGGCGGGAATACCGCTCTCGGCCACGGGCGTCCCCGGTCGTGTCGATTCACCGCCCACGTCCAGCAGATCAGCGCCTTCATCCAGCATTTGCAACGCGTGGGACAAAGCCTGGTCGCGCCCCATGAACTTGCCGCCATCGGAAAATGAATCCGGCGTGATGTTCAGAATGCCCATCACCAGCGTGCGGACGCCAAGCTCCAGCGTGCGCGAGCGCAATTGCCATGGATAATGCGGTCTTCTCATCGCTGCGATTGTATAATCTTCGGCATTCCCATGCGGCATCGTTCAGCACGAACATTCTCTGCACTAATCCTGGCAGTCTTGTTGTTGCAGCTTTCAGCCGCTGCCCAGAAAAAAGCCGCGCCAAAAAAAGATTTAACCAAAGAAATCAGCTCCATTCTTGCGCAGCCGCAAATCAGCCGTGCCCATTGGGGCATGGATGTGCGTGACCTGAATACCGGCGCGGTCATCTATGTGCAGAATCCTGACCAGCTTTTCATGCCGGCTTCCAATACCAAGCTGTTTACCACGGCTGCGGCGCTGGCCATTGCGGGCCCGGATTATCGCTTTCATACCACGGTTGAAGCCGAAGGCCCCATTGACGATCATGGCCGGTTGCAGGGCAATCTGGTAATTGTGGGCCGGGGCGACCCTAACATCTCAGGACG
>DASRCD010000628.1:0-3175 GCA_035653315.1 Candidatus Angelobacter sp. | reverse complement strand
CCGGTCCATGATCTGTTCCAATAGGCGATTAAGAACGAATGCCAAAGGCTCAAGCAGTTCAATTGGTTCTTCAAGCTCTGTGCTTTCATGGAATGATGGCGGCAGAGAGGCGGGTACCAACTCACGCATGACCGTGCCTCTGGCCAGACGCAGAAGATGCAGGCCGTACTGCCCCAGCCTTTCAGTCAGCTCAATGGACGGCAGAGAGGCCAGTGTTTTGAGATGCCTGATACCCCAAGCGTATAAGACATCTTGAACATCGGGTTCTAAGCCCAGGACTTCGACCGGCAGCGTTCCTAATCGCTGGGCTTCGCTTCCCGGCTCAATGATCGTGATTCCTTTAAAGCCTCTCGCGGCATAGTGTGCAGTATCGGGATTAGCAGCAATGCTGACATTGCTTTCAAAGCCTCGCTTCGTTGCTTCGCCTAGGATGAGCTGCGCGATGGTTCTGCCGGTGCCCATCAATCGCTCACAACCTGCAAGGTCGATGATGACCGTGCCTGGATTAGTAACTTCGATGTGCGGAGAGAAGTTGTAACCAGAATCAATCAGTTCATCCTCGGCAGTATCTTCATGTTCCTGTATGCGTCTTCTGAGAATGATGCCGCAGGCTTCAGCTTGTAGCTTTGACATTCCGATACTGACGCCAGCAGTTCTTGCCGGCGAGTTACAAGCGACAATCTTTAACTGAGATTCGGGACCATCAAACAGGGCAAGTGAGAGAGATTTGGATTCGCGCAGCAATGCCGCTTGTACAGCAAAGTCAGGAACGTGAACACAGCCAAACATGTCACGCCCATTGCGGTCTTACGGTGAAACTGTTCCTTGCACTTTGTACTGGCTTCTTTGTCCGGGTGCGGCCAACCTCGATATTGAAATTCAGGCTTGAGATGAGTTGTGTATGCGATGCCCTACCTGTGCCAGTCCATTCGACTGATGCAGACATGTTCAACGTCAAGGCAGCACAACTCTGGGCAGCGGAATAAGGAAGCAGAATCACCAAGGCGGTGGGCTGCGCTTCCATTACGCGGGCGAATCGGAACCAAGTAGTGAGCGGTATTTTCCTGATGAGCTTTTCGTCCACGTTGCCCATGTCTATTGCGATGACTCCAAAGCCGCCGTTCTGTATTAGAATGTCGGCGGCTATGAATGCTTGCTCAACTGGCTTAGAGCCGCTGCCGCTACAGCGCACCCAGAGCAAACGTGACAAACAAACTCCCATCGCATCTGCCGACTCAGGGTCAAAGCAATCATCGGCATCCACCACAGCACAGAACTGTTCCTTGCCGGTGACCTGGGCCAGCAGCGACAGCAACAATGTGGTCCGTCCGGATGTGACGCCAGCCGGCGAACATACCTGCGTCAAAGCGCCCTTGGGGATACCTCCCGCTTCATTGTCAATCGCAGCAATGCCGGTCGGGAATACCTCATGCTCCTGACGCTCATATATGGTGAGGGCGCCGGGAATGCGGCGTTCGATTTGAGAACGGATAACGGCAACAGAGGACATAGCTGGGCAAACCTGATTCGCTTCTTATTCGCTTTGGAGTGCCAAGATAGAACGCGGGTCGCCGGTCTGTCAATACTGGCTTTGCCTGTTATTCGCTAACCTATTGAGCGGGTTGGAAATAAAATCATCCCAGAGGACTCACTTGGACACACAATCAATCATTGCCGAACTGGAAGCCGAACGAGATCGCCTAAACAGTGCTATTGCCGCCCTTCGCGGAAGACAAGCGACTGGCCTGACCCTATCGGGCAAGCCGGATGGCCGCAGGCGTAAACGTACACTCTCTGCGGCGGCCCGTAAACGGATCGGCGAGGCAATGAGGAAACGATGGGCCGAGCGGAAAAGGAAGGCAGCTTAAGTCTTCCAACGCTGCGCTGAGAATTTTATTGCTCGACTGTTAAAAGAGACTTGACCCTGCTCTCAATCTCATCGCGAATCTGCCGCACCTGCTCAATGCTTTTTCCTTTTGGGTCGGTCAGCGGCCAGTCATCGCGTTTTAGGCCGGGAACAAATGGGCATTCATCTCCACATCCCATCGTGATGAGCAGATTTGCATCCTGTGCCAATTCCTGCGTGAGTTTCTGTGGTTTAGCAGACGTTAAGTTGATTCCCACCTCATTCATTACTTCAACCACTTCAGGATGAACGCGGTCACTAGGCTGGGTTCCGGCTGATACGGCGTGAGCTTTTTGGGGATCGGCATAACGATTGAAGAACGCCGCAGCCATCTGGGAACGACCTGCATTGTGAACGCAGGCAAAGATCACTTTACGCATGAACGGAACCTCGGCTCGTCTCTGGATGTGGAACCAAAAGCTCTTCAGCGGTTTTTTGCGTGGCCGGTGCCAGCCAGCGGAATAGGCCAGTAGCCGCAAATGCTCCTACGATTTGCACGATGATGAACCATGGCGCATCTGTTGGCCGGATACCTGCAAATGTGTTGGTAAAGCATCGCGCCAGCGTGACAGCAGGATTGGCGAATGACGTTGAGGCTGTGAACCAGTAAGCGGCAGTGATGTATGCACCAACGGCAAATGGAACGGCATCAAGCCGGGCGCGGGAGCATCCCCATATCACTGCCAGCAATCCGAACGTGGCAATGAACTCACTGAACAACTGTGATCCACCGGCCCGAACATGGGTGGAAGTCTGCATCACTGCCAGGCCAAACATCCCATGAGCAGCATAGACGCCGGCAATGGCACCAATGCATTGAGCGACGATATAGCCAGGCACTAATTTCCACGACAAACCACCTTGACTTGCATCGGCCAGCGTGACCGCAGGATTGAAATGTGCTCCAGAGATAGGACCAAACGTTAGGATAAGTGCGACCAGTGCCGCGCCGGTGGCGATTGTATTTTCGAGAAGAGCCAATGAGACATTCCCGGAAGACAGGCTCTCAGCCATAATCCCTGAGCCGACTACCGCCATGAGCAGGAATGCCGTGCCTACGCATTCAGCTACCAACTTCTTTGCAGGTGTGTTTGACTGAACCACAGATGCTCCTTAATTAGGCTGTTGCTGCTTTGCGTGAAGATCGCCGGACTGCCGGCGCTACAGCTTCGCTGACTTTGCAGGCACCATCCTTAATGGCGGCCTTCAGCTTTTTTGTGTCGGATATAAACGTTTTGTCTTTGAGGGCCAGACGCAGGTAAGACAGGA
>DASRCD010000627.1:0-5052 GCA_035653315.1 Candidatus Angelobacter sp. | reverse complement strand
AAGGCAGACTTGTTCCCATTCCGCAAGGGCTGGAGTTCATGGTCCCTACACGCGTGTGGCCCATGGCAACTTCATCATTATTTTCATTTGCGACTAAACTGCGCATGGCGGCTGAGTTATTGGCTTCGCCATCCAAGAGCGGCAAGGATGAATCCGTTGGCAGCTTTGTGCGGCGGCATTTTGGTCCGGAGATGGTGGACCGCGTTGCTGAACCACTGTTGGCGGGCGTCTATGGCGGCAATGTGGAAAACTTGAGCCTGCGCGCCGTACTGCCGCGCTTTGCGGAGATGGAGCGACAGCATGGCAGTCTGGTTCGCGCTACGTTGCAGGCGAAGGCCAAAGCAAAGTCTATGCCGGCCACCAAACCGCAGCCAATTTTTACTTCACTGAAAAACGGCATGCAGCAGATGGTGGATGCAGTGATACGGGCATTGCCGCAAGCTTCAGTACGATTGCAGCAGAGGGAGATTGTGATTCGCCCGATGAACTCTGCAAATTGCGATTGGCAGGTTGAGAGTGCAGAAATCAGCGAGAGATTCCAGGCCGTGCTACTGGCTGTGCCCGCACCTTCTGCGGCGCCCATGCTGAAGCAATTTCATCCGGCGCTGATTGAAGGGTTGGCAAGGATTCAGTACACATCTTCAGTCGCAGTGGCCCTGGCGTATGATGAGGCGCAGCTTCCGCCGGGACATGGGTTTCTGGTTCCACGATCAGAGGGGCGCAAGCTGATGGCTTGCACGTTTGTTCATAAGAAATTTCCGCATCGCGCACCGGGAAGCGCCAAGATGCTGCGCTGCTTTTTTTCCAGTTCCCGCATGCCAGATCTGTTGAGCCACAGCGATGAAGATTTGCAGAAGATGGCGCGGCAGGAGTTGAAAGAAATTCTGGGACTTGTCGCTGAGCCACGATTTGCGAAGACGTTTCGCTGGGACCGCGCCATGGCGCAATATGAAGTGGGACATCTTGATCGCGTGGCAGAGATGGAAAAGATTCTCTCCGCCATGCCGGGATTTCAGATTATTGGCAATTCATTCCATGGCATTGGCGTACCGGATTGCATTAAATCAGCGAAGCAGGCTGTAGGGAAAATTATTTCCGGCGTTTCCCAGCCGGCAGTGGTTTAGCTTTGCTTTTCTTTTTTGCCGAATTTTTGGCGCTCAGCTCTGTCTGCTTTTTCTTGGGCAGCTTTTCCAGAACAAGCCGGTATGAATCTTGAATCAGCTCCTTGAGTTCCGGCTGGCGCAGAGCATTCATTTCAAGGATGGCGACCCAGTGATTGCGTGCCATGTAGGGCGCGGGGATGATGCCCTCGATTTCCACCAGTTCGGCGAACTTTTCAGGCGTGCATTTGAAGGCGATTTTGGTTGGACTTATGCCTGGTTCCATGTTGGCGATGCAAAACATTTTTCCGGCGATGCGGAAGAGCAGGTTGTGCTCCCATTGAACATCTTCTGTAGCATGCGGCAGCGAAAGACAGAAGGCGCGTATCCAATCAAGATAAGCAGGCATGGCAGAATCTTAGCCGCTTAAGAGGGCGGCGGCAATTTGTCTGGTTCAGGCGCGGAGCGCCAGTAATGCCTGGACGATCCGTGAATCTTCTTCTGGCCCGAAAACAGTGCGCAGATCGAGAAGCACGCGGCCTTCTTCCACGCGAGCGATAATGGGTGGCTGATGCTGGCGAAGACGCGTGGCCAGAGCATCGGCGCTTAAAGATTGAGAAGTAACAGCTAATAGAAATGTGGGCAGGGAAGAGGTAGGCGCGGAGCCGCCGCCGACCAGAGATTCGCCGGGAATGATTTCTGTTTTCAAATGAGGGGCTGAATTCAGTTGCGCCTGCAGCGCTTCGGCGCGTTCGCGGATTTCTTCCGCCGAGAGGCGCATCATGTGGGTAAAGGGAATGGCATCGTGGTTCTGGCGGACATATTCCATCAGCGTGGCTTCAAGGGCCGCATAGGTCAATTTGCCCACGCGCAGGGCACGGAAGAGTGGGTTTGAGCGCACACGCTTGATCAGCTCTTCACGTCCGCTGAGCAGACCAGCTTGCGGGCCACCCAGCATTTTGTCACCGCTATAAGTAATCAAATCGGCGCCTGCTCGCAGGCTATCCATAACGGCGCTTTCATTCACGCCCAAGGCGCGGAGCGGAATCAACGCGCCGCCGCCAAGGTCTTCCATGACCGGAATGTTGTGCTTGCGGCCGAGAGCGCAAAGCTCTTCCAGCGGTGGCTGCTCAGTAAAGCCGATGATGGCAAAGTTTGAGCGATGCACGCGCAGCAGGAGACGCGTTTTTTCATTGATGGCCCGCTCGTAATCGGCAAGCCGCGTGCGGTTCGTGGTGCCAACTTCACGAAGCACAGCGCCGGACTTGGTCATTACGTCCGGCACGCGGAAAGAGCCGCCAATTTCCACGAGTTCACCGCGGGAGACAATGACTTCGCCGCCTTCCGCTAACGTGTTCAGGGCCAGCATGACGGCCGCCGCACAATTATTGACCACTACGGTGCGAATACCGCTTACGCCATCCTGATTCAGCAGCCGCGAAAACAGGCGTTCCACGTGGGCGTCACGCTTGCCGCGCTCCCCGGCGGCAATGTCAAATTCAAGGTTGGAATAACCACCTACCACCTCAGCAATGCGCTTGATTGCCGACTCAGCCAGTGGTGCGCGTCCAAGATTTGTATGCAGGATCACGCCAGTAGCATTAATCACGGGCAGCAATGAAAACTGCATGGAGCTATGCAGATGCCGCGCAACCGCCTGCGGCAGGTTGGCTGCGGCCAGCAGAACCGATTCCTGCGTGGCCAGCGTCCCGCTCTGAATTTCATGCCGCAGATTGGCGACTACCGCGCGGGCCGATTCCGTGACTGCGGGCTGGCCTTCGCGGGCGAGCAGAGGCGCAAGCTCGGGATCGTTGACCAGCTGATCTATCGAGGGTAGAAGACGATAGAAATCGGATTTGGAGGTTAGACTCACAGGTACATTATTCCATGGTTTGATTATCTTCAAAAACTTAGCCGCGAAGGAACGCGAAAGAACGCGAATTAGTAATATTAGTTGCAGGATTGACCCGCAAATCCATTTGGCGATAGGGTCCCTCGCTACGCTCGGGACAATAAAGATCAGCCCACCTCCACCAGCCCATATCTTCTTTGCCAATGCTGGCGCAGGTGAGACATGACGCGATGGCGGTCATCCACGGTGATTTCAGGATCGGTTTCCTGCACTAGCTTGGCTGCTTCAACTTTGGCGAGTTCCAACATTTTGCGATCCCGAATAATATTGGCGACGCGCAGCCCGGGCATGCCGGCCTGCTTGGTGCCAAAGAACTCACCGGGGCCGCGCAGTTCAAGATCGAGTTCAGCGATCTCAAAGCCATTTTGCGTGCGGACCATTTATTTCAGGCGGCGCTCGCCTTCCGGAGAGACTTTGCCTCCTGTCATCAGCACACAATAAGACTTGGCCGCGCCACGGCCAATACGTCCGCGAAGCTGATGCAGTTGCGAGAGGCCAAAACGCTCGGCGTGCTCCACCACCATCACGGTTGCGTTGGGGACGTCCACGCCGACTTCAATGACTGTGGTGGAAACCAGCATGTCAATTTCTCCGGCCTTGAAGCGGCGCATGGTTTCTTCTTTTTCTTCCGGACTGAGGCGGCCATGCAACAGTCCTACGCGCAAATCCGAAAAGATTTTTTTGCTCAGCTCGTCATACATGTGCATAGCGGCCTTCAGCCCGGTCTTGGAGCGTGAGCCCACAGGCTCATTGGCAAATTCCATTTCCTGCTGCTCCGCCGGAGCGCCTTCAATCACGGGATAAACTACATAGGCCTGCCGCCCGGCCTTGACCTGCTTGCGCACGAACTCCCAGACTTCCGCGGCGCGTTGATCAGAAACTTTCCGCGTGGTAATGGGCGTGCGGCCCGGCGGAAGCTCGTCAAGAATACTGGTATCGAGATCACCGTACAGCGTAAGGGCCAGGGTTCGCGGGATGGGCGTGGCCGTCATCACCAGAGTATCCGGTTCGGCTTCACCTTTTTTCATCAGCTTAAAACGCTGCATCACGCCAAAGCGGTGCTGCTCATCCACGATGACAAAGCCGAGATTATGGAACTCAACTTTTTCCTGAATCAGGGCGTGCGTACCGATGATGAGATGAATGTTTCCGTTGGCAATGTGCCGTCGCGCGCTGCGCTTGAGAGCTTCATCCATGGATCCGGTGAGCAGCACGACGCGATAGCCTGCTTCTTCCAGCATGCGCCTTGCGGAAAGATAATGCTGGATGGCCAGAATTTCCGTGGGGGCCATGAACGCAGCCTGATAGCCATTCTCAATTGCGATGACTGCCGCCTGCAAGGCAACAATCGTTTTGCCTGAGCCTACATCGCCCTGCAGCAAGCGCCGCATGGGCGTGGGCTGTTGCATGTCTTCCGCAATTTCCCTGAGTACGCGTTTTTGCGCCGCAGTGGGGTGAAAAGGAAGAATCTTTTTCACTGCCTGGCGGACATTATCAGTCAATGCAAATGCAATGCCGGGCCGGGCGCGCATTTTGCGGCGTTTTAATTCCAATCCGACTTCAAGAAAAAACAATTCTTCAAAGATCAGCCTTTTATGCGCGGGGGTGGCATGCTCCTGCAAAGCGGCAAAGGCTTCGCCTTCCGGTGGGAAGTGCACGTGCTGGAACGCAAGGCGGCGATCCATGAGACCAAGGCGGCGGCAGAGCACGGGCGGAAGTCCATCTGGAATTTGCGGTTCAAGGTTTTGCAGCGCGCCGTAAATCACGCGACGGAACCAGCGCGACGTGAGTTTTGCATTGGCTGCCGATTCATAGATTGGGACGATGCGGCCTACTTCAAGCGATTCAAGGTCTTTGGCGTCATCCAGGTCAAGCTGGCCTTCGCCGCCATCAAGAATTTCAAACTGAGGTTGATTAATCTGAAGACCGCCGCCCTTCCAGCCTTTTTCCACCTTGCCGTAAAGCGCCACAAGCTGGCCCGGCTTGAATCGTTCACGCAGATACTCACCATGAAACCAGATGCATTTGAGAGTGGAGCGT
>DASRCD010000626.1:0-6783 GCA_035653315.1 Candidatus Angelobacter sp. | reverse complement strand
ATAAGCAATGTGCTTACCGTCAGGAGAAAAAGCCCCGAACTCAGCCATGGGCAGCGGCAGCTCATGCGGCAAACCACCATCCAATGAAACCGTGAACAGCCGGTTAAAGCGCGAATAGCTATTGCGCGACGAACGGAACAGGATGGACTTGCCGTCCGGAGACCAGCCAACCACTTCATCAATTGCGGGATGATGCGTAAGTCTCCTGGGAACACCGCCAGAGCTCGGCATAACATATACATCAACATTGCCGTCATAGTCGCCGGTGAAAGCGATCATGCTGCCATCCGGGGAAAACACCGGATCACTCTTGGTGCCGCTGCCGCTGGTGAGCAGGTGCGCTTCACCGCCTTCGCGTGGGACCAGCCAGAGATCACCGGCATAAGCAAAGGCAATGTGGGTTTTGGAAAGCGTGGGCTTCTGCATTAGCAGCGGGCCAGCCGCATGAGCGCAAATACCACATGCAAAGATAAAGATGACTGATAGAAGCAAGATAGAGATTTTTTTCATAGGCACCACCGGAAGTGAAATCGCATTCAGGAGAGCAGCTAAGGGTAGCAGCAGAATAGGGTGGTAAACAAGGGAACAGAAACGTCGCTACTGGAACTCTCTTGGGAATAGTCTCCTGCTGATAAGCTTAAGCCCTGCTCCGTCTATCATCTCGTAATCGTAGAAACCGCAATCCGTCTCACCCGGGCAGCCTGTGACGCGAAACAATCGGCTATTTGGATGAAATTCGATTCGCAGTGCATTTTCATTGCCCGGTTTCATTATCCAAGCAGGTGAATCGGCAACTGTAAACCCGTCATACACTTTCCCGCTTATTGAATCTACAATATAGAATCCAACACATCCCGCCCCACAACCGAAAACCGGGATCGTATAGTGACCAGCGAATTGAACTTTGGACTTTGCGCCTTGTCGAATTACAGTCCTGTACCAACGTTGGTGCTTGTTTAATATCGGGGCGCTTGGTTTGCTTTGATATATCTGCTGTACAGGATAGTCGCTGAATCTGGGCCGGTTTATTGCTTTCTGAGCGTATGAAGAATGCATTAGGCACAGCAGAAACCCCACAATAGCAAGCGGTTTCATTACGCTTTTTCCAGCAGCACCGCCACATGAGCGATCGCCGCATTATCGGTGCCCATGCCTTCAGGAGTTTTAGCTTTAATGCCAACCTGATTCGGCTCCACGCCCAGCAACTCGGCTACCCGCGCCTGAATTTTTTTTGCATGCGGGACGATCTTTGGTTCGGCAAGAATCAAAGTTGAATCAAGATTGCTAACTTTGTATCCGGCAAGCCGCACCTGCTTGAGCGCTTCTTCCAGAAAGATGACAGAATTGGCGCCTTTCCACTTGGGATCGGTGGGAGGAAAATAACTTCCGATATCGCCCGCGGCCACAGCACCCAACAGCGCGTCAGTGATGGCGTGTAAGAGAACATCGCCGTCAGAGTGGCCGGCAAGGCCTTTATGATGCGGAAGCTCCACGCCGCCAATCTTGAGCGGCACGCCGGATTGAAATTCGTGGGAATCCCAGCCATAGCCGATTCTCATGAGTTGCCTACCGCGGATACACGCGGATGAACGCGGATTCTCTTATTAGAATTCTCAAAAACAATGCGTCGAAATTGTGGCTTAGAGCAGCCAAAATTTAATAAAAGTGCAACTTCCAGTTCAGTCGCCCGTAGATAGTTCATGACCTGAGCTTCATGTGCTCGGTCAAGGTTCTGCACAGCCTTCAATTCAACCAGGACGCACTTATTGACTACAAGATCTGCTTTAAATTGTCCAACATCCTGACCACGAAAGAACACAGGAATCGGAACTTCCCTCTGTACAGGTATGCCTGAACTAGTTAAGGCCATCGCCATGCAGTTAGCATAAACCGATTCCAGGAATCCATGTCCAATCTCATTGTAGACATCGTAATAAACACCCAGAGTCTTTTCCGTGAGATCAGAGTGGAGGAGTTTAGAGTTTGGATTTTCCATTATCCGCGTTCATCCGCGCAAATCTGCGGTAAGTTTCTTCTGTTCCTTTAAGATTTCATCAAATACTCCGCCAGTTCTAAATCCCCTGGCGTGGTGATCTTGATATTCCGTGCTGAGCCCATTACCACCCACACGCTTTCCCCCAATCGCTCCACCAGGGACGCTTCGTCGGTACCGGTGAAGCCGTCGGCAATAGCGCTGTCAAAGGCGCGCTTGATCAATTCATAGCGAAAGCCCTGAGGCGTTTGCGCCTGCACGATGCGCTCGCGCGGGATAGTGGAAGTGATGATGGCGCCTTCAGCCGCGCGCTCTACCTGCTTGATGGTGTCCACAGCCGGCAGCCCGGCGATGGCCGCGCCATGTTTTTCCACTTCATGAATTACGTTGGCGATAATCTCGTCGTCCACAAATGGCCGCACTGCATCATGCACTAGAACAATATCGCCTGCAGCAGCCTTGAGCTGGCTGATGGCGTTGGCCACGGATTCCTGGCGGTGCTCGCCGCCTTCCACCATCTGTACTTTTTCCGCCAGCTTCTCCTTCTCCAGTTGCTGGCTGAAGCGCTGCATCTCATTTTTGCGCAATGCCACCACAATCTGGCTTACCTGCGCATTGCGGACAAAGACGCGCAAAGTGTGGATAAGGATAGGCGTGCCGTTGATCTCAAAAAACTGTTTGGATGGACTGCCCTTTTTAGCAGATGCCATGCGGGTTCCAAGTCCCGCAGCCGGAATAATAACAATGACCTTCATTGGGGTGAAAAGTATAACAACTTTGGCGAGGGCGCCGCTTGCTGGGCAGCAATCGGGGTTGAAAATACTGGATTGCAGATAACTGGATTGCGAATAAACGGATTGCTAAATCGATGCCAGCCGGTGTAATTACGCTGCCGAATTCGTTTCAAAATTCCGCGGTTCGGGTTCCTTCTCGCCCGGAAGCACTTCCCGCAATGCCCACTCAATCCGGTGTGTTCCTTCCTGGATAATCCGCATCCGCTCAGCCTGCTCTTTTAAAAAGGGAGAATAAAGGATTGGTTGCAGGGCGTTGCGGACGTGATGGTTCATATCTGCAATGATCCTCATTCTGTTGAGCATCAACTGGTGCTGGTGCCGCTCATAGGCAAACACAAGCAATCCGGCAACAATGCCCGTAATCACGTCATCCATTAATGCCGTTGCGCCGCTTACATTCATTTTGTCTAAAAGTGTTCTCAGCACCACGCCAAGAAGAAAGATTCCAAATCCCAGCAGGAAGCTGAAAACGGCGCGCCGGGCCATAGAAGGTGGTTTTCTGTACATAGAGAGCCAATTATTCCACAATGGTAAGACTGGCTATGGTGGAAAAGGTACTCAAATACATCCGCGACTTGCGCTTGCTTCAGCCCGGAGAACGCATTGCTGTGGGCTGCTCAGGTGGGGCGGATTCCGTCGCACTGCTCCGGGTCTTGCTGGAATTGCGGCAGGAGCTTGGGATTGTGCTTTCGGTTGCCCATTTTCATCATCAGATTCGCGGAGCTGAGGCCGATGCCGATAGGCAATTTGTTGAAGATCTAGCGGCCAAGTTCCAGCTTGCATTTCACTCTGGCTCAGGCGACGTTCCCGCTTATTCTCGCGATGAAAAGCTGAGCCTGGAAACAGCAGCGCGAACGCTGCGGCACAAATGGTTTGACGAGCTGATCCATCAAGGCAAGGCCGATAAAATTGCTACGGCGCATACGCTGGATGATCAGGCGGAAACAGTGTTGATGAGAGTGCTTCGCGGCTCTGGTACGCGCGGACTGGCGGCGATTGCTCCTGAACAGAAAGAAAAGCGCCTGGTGCGGCCGCTGCTGAACGTCAGCCGCAAAGAAATTGAGGCTTACCTGAATGCGCTCCAGCAGCCCTGGCGTGAAGACTCCACCAACCTTGACCTGAATCACACCCGCAACCGGGTCCGGCATAAATTGATGCCCCTGCTGGAAACAGAGTTCAACCCTGCAATTCGAGAAACTCTGGCTATACAGGCTGAAGTGGCACGGGCGGAAGAAGAATATTGGGACAAAGAACTCTCCTTGCTGTTGCCTCGGCTGGTTCGGGAGGGCAAGCCCAGCCGGAGCGGGCGGAATACCAGCGGCGAAGCAGCTGAGGTTGTGGCCCTGGATCTTGCCGGCCTTCGTTCTCAATCTTTAGCTTTGCAACGATACATTCTTCATGCGGTAGCGGGAAAGCTAGGCATTACGCTGGAATTCAAGCATATTCAACAACTTACAGAGGCTATTGCAGCGAAGAAATCCGGAAAGAGCCTGCCCTTACCCCACGGCTGGACGGCTTCTTGCAGCCTAAGGGAACTTCAATTCAGCCAGAATGCCCATGATCCCGCTGAAAATTACTGTTATGCACTGCCAATTCCGGGTGAAATCATGGTTCCTGAGCTGGGATGTTCCATCCGGGCCCAGGTAATAAGTGCAGGAAAACAAAAGGTTTCAGGATATAATGATGCATCGCTGTTGAATCCGTCACTGCTTGCGCCTGAGCTGAAAGTAAGAAACTGGCGTGCAGGGGATAGATTTTTTCCGGCACACAGCCATTCTCCCAGGAAAGTAAAAGAGTTGTTGCAGCCCAGCAGGTTGGGGCGGCAGTTTTCTCCAGCCGAACGCAAGGCGTGGCCTGTGATAGAAAGCGCAGGCCAAATCGTCTGGATGCGAGGATTTCCTGTGCCACAAGCGTTTGCCGGGGGCGCCGGCGAAGCAGTGCTGATTGAGGAACTCATGAACTCCAAGGCGGAAAAGTGAGCGCCATTCAAAGCGAATATCCCAATGTGCTGCTCTCTGCGGAGCAGATCAAAAATCGCGTGCAGGAAATGGCGCGGCAGATATCCCATGATTTTTTCGGCAGAACTATTCATGTAGTAGGCGTCATGGAGAACGGGTTCGTCTTTATGGCTGACCTTGTTCGTGAGCTGGAGTTGCCGGTGGTTTGCCAATTCATCAAGGCAGAGTTCACGGATTCTGATCCGAACACCACGGAGATCTTCTTCAGGCCGGAAGTGGATGTGCGGGGCCAGCACGTTTTGCTGGTGGAGGCGCTGGTCCAGTCCGGAATCACCAGTGAATTCCTGATTCGGCACATGATGGGTCGGGGGGCGGCCAGCGTAAAACTGGCTGTGCTGTTGGACAAGCAGTCCGCCCGCCGGGTATCCCTGCAGCCCGATTACTTTGGTTTTCTCATGAATGAGAGTTTTGTCGTAGGCTATGGATTAGGGGAGCGCCATTTAGGCCGAAATTTGCCTTATATAGCAGGGCGGGCTAACTCTTAGGTAAATCTTAAGCGCTTTTAGCCCAACCGCAGCACGTGGAAAGGGTATAAAATCCTTGTAGTTGAAAGTTTGAGACCGGAAACCGATTGTGCAGCATCTAATTCGGTGTGGCCCTGCCTCAAAAGGATACGGGAACCTTTTTCATCGCAAAACGTCTTTTGAAATAGATGCAGTGTCTTTGAGATGGGTACACAAAGCCAGTGTGCGACCTTTGTTGCCTGGCGAGGAAATTCAGGAGTAATCAGTGAATTCGACACTTAAAACGGTGATCTTGTGGGTGACCCTTGTTGCGGTCGCCGTGGTCCTCTGGAGAATTATCCAGACTGGCCCGAATAGTTCCAAGAACAAGGAAATTTCTTATACGGAATTTGTCCAGCACCTCAACAACAATGAGATCGCTGATGTAACCATTGAAGGCAATGTCGCGCAGGGAAAATACCGCAACAGTGACCAGCAGTTTCATCTGATCGTGCCGGCTAACAACCCCAACCTGCTCAAAGCGCTTGACGATCACAAAGACACTACCAAAACCACATTCAAGGATAATCAGGGTTGGAACTGGCCCATGGCGCTTGTTCAGTTCTCGCCATTCCTGTTGCTGGGCGTGCTGTGGTTCGTGATGATCCGGCAAATGCAGACCGGCGGGAATAAGGCTTTAAGTTTCGGCAAGAGCCGCGCCCGGCTGCTTTCCATGCAGCAGAAGAAGATCACGTTCAAAGACGTGGCTGGTGTGGATGAGGCCAAAGAAGAGCTGCGCGAAATCATTGAATTCCTGCGCGAAGCGCAGAAGTTCCAGAAGCTTGGTGGGCGCATTCCCAAAGGCGTTCTGCTGGTCGGCCATCCGGGAACAGGTAAGACCCTGCTGGCGCGCGCTGTTGCGGGTGAAGCCAATGTTCCTTTCTTCAGCATCTCTGGTTCAGACTTTGTAGAAATGTTCGTGGGGGTGGGCGCAAGCCGCGTTCGCGATCTGTTTGAGCAAGGCAAGAAGAATGCTCCCTGCATTATTTTCATCGACGAAATTGATGCCGTGGGACGCCACCGTGGCGCCGGCCTTGGCGGCGGACACGACGAACGCGAACAGACCCTGAACCAATTGCTGGTGGAGATGGACGGTTTTGAATCGAATGAAGGCGTGATCCTGATCGCTGCAACCAACCGGCCAGACGTGCTTGATCCGGCGCTGCTGCGCCCCGGCCGCTTTGATCGCCGCGTTGTGGTTCCACTTCCAGACGTTCGCGGACGTGAAGAAATTCTTCGTGTCCATACTCGCAAAATTCCTTTGGCGGATGACGTTGATCTCTCCATCCTTGCGCGCGGCACACCGGGCTTTTCCGGCGCTGAGCTTTCCAATATGGTGAATGAAGCAGCGTTGAACGCAGCCCGCAGCAACCGCAAATCAGTCCTGATGTATGACTTTGAGCTGGCAAAAGACAAAGTCCTGATGGGCGCTGAGCGCAGAAGCATGCTGCTGACCGAAGAGGAAAAAAAGGTCA
>DASRCD010000625.1:0-24652 GCA_035653315.1 Candidatus Angelobacter sp. | reverse complement strand
GAATCAATATCATCCGGAATATTTCAAGCCACACTGCCCGCCGGATATCAGGCAGACCTGGCGCAAAAATTTCTGACGTGGAAACTAGCCGCTCTTCCGGCTGGCACCGGACTTTCCCGGCTGCGCGGCACGTATGAAGAGCCCTTATGGATATTGCTCGCCATTGCCGGAACGGTTCTGCTGATCGCCTGCGCCAATCTTGCCAACCTTATGTTTGCCCGCGCCAATGTTCGCGAGCGTGAAGTCGCGGTCAGGCTTGCTCTGGGCGCTTCACGTCTTCGCCTTATGCAGCAGCTTCTAATGGAAAGTTTGCTGGTATCAGTAATTGGCGCGGCTGCGGGGATTTTACTGGCGCAAGCGCTTACCCGTGGATTGATTTCATTTTTCAGCACGCAATTCAGCAGCGTTACTCTCGATCTTGGGCTTGATTGGCGTGTGCTGGGCTTTACCGCAGCCGTGGCAATCTTTACCTGTTTGCTGTTTGGATTAATGCCGGCTGTAAAATCCACCGCCATAGCGCCCATCATTGCCATGAAAGCAGGCAGTCGCGGCGTCAGCGGCGGACGCGAGCGTTTTGGAATACGTCGCGCTCTGGTAGTAACTCAGGTAGCCATGTCCATGGTCCTGCTGGTGGGCGCATTTCTTTTTGTCCGCAGCTTTCAAAATCTTGTGAATCAGAATGCGGGCTTCCGGCAGGCAGGCATACTTTCCGCCACTTTTGATTTTTCACAACTGAATATTCCTGAAGCGCAACGGAACAACTTCAAGCAGCAATTTGTGGACCGCTTGCGGGCCCTGCCAGGAGTTGAGACTGCCGCCTCCGCGGATATTGTGCCGTTCAGCGGTAACCGTTGGAATGAAGATGTGCATTATGACGATTCAGGAAAAGACGTGCACCAGATCGTGGACTTTGATCGCGTAAGCGCCGGATATTTTCGCACCATGGAAATCCCAATGGTTCGCGGACGTGATTTTGGGCCGGAGAATACCCTGAACTCGCCAGCTGTGGCAATTGTGAATGAATCTTTTGTGCGTAAGGTTTTAAAACAGGGTGAGCCGCTGGGAAAGATATTTCGCGTGGATGAAGGCGCCGGTGTTCCTGAATCCGTTTACCAGATCATTGGCGTGGTAAAAGACACAAAATACCTGGATATGCGCGAGGATTTTGGGCCGATCGCATATGTGCCGCTCATGCAGGACAAGAAACCACAAAGCGGGATTTCCGTGCTCCTGCATTCTGATCTTGCCATGGATTCCCTTACTTCATCCGTGGAGCGCACAATCATGGACATCAATCCGGCAATCACGATTCAATTCAGCATTTTCAAAACGCAAGTCCGCGACACTCTGGTGCGCGAACGGCTTATGGCTTCGCTTTCCGGCTTCTTCGGATTTCTTGCCGGACTCCTGGCCACCATTGGTTTATATGGCGTAATTTCTTATATGGTCGCGCGCCGCCGCAGCGAAATTGGCATACGCATGGCGCTGGGCGCGGACCGCGGACGCGTGCTGGTGCTGATTATGCAAGAGGCGGGGTTTTTGCTTGTAGTGGGGCTGGCGATTGGGACAGCTTTGTCCCTGGTTTCCACGCGGGCGGCAGCAACGCTGTTGTACGGATTGAAGCCGAATGATCCCGTTACATTGTCACTGGCGGGGATATCGCTGGCAGCAGTTGCCATTGCCGCCAGCTATCTTCCGGCTTTACGTGCCACACGCATTCATCCTACTGAAGCATTGCGTGAGGAGTAGCCGGGAATTCCAACTCGATGGATGAATAACGTTGTTACCAGCGCGGCTCACGCGGTTGGCGTGCATGCCCTTGATAATCATCGCGGCTTCCGCCCCGGCCACCGCCGCCACCCCTGGGGCCGCCACCCATTTTGGGGCGGGCTTCATTCACCGTGAGTTTGCGCCCGCCAGAATCTTTGCCGTTTAAGGAATTAATTGCGTTCTCGGCCTCTTCATTGTTCGGCATTTCCACAAACCCGAAGCCGCGTGAACGTCCAGTCGCCCGGTCGGTTACAACCGTTGCGTTTTCCACCATTCCGAACGGCTGAAACAGAGACCGCAATTCATCTTCGGAAAGGTTAAAGGAAAAATTGCCAACAAAAATTTTCTTCATGGATGGCACCTTTGCATTTTTTGAGAATTTGGCGTTCTCAGCAGAAATAGGCAGGCGACAAGGGGAGCGTGTCTATCAGAGTCGAGGACGGAGGCATCATAGCAGGTAAATAAGTACTCTCTATGAAAAATAATGCCCGTGGCCGATATTGGCATATGAAAATATCGGCACGGAAGCGTGAATGCTGGTTCCGGTCCATTCAAGCTGAGACATCCCGCTCTGCTGCTCTGCATCTTATTAGGGTTATCCCAATCACCCCGCCCGACGAGGAACTTATGCCGCATTTTGTACGAGACGTTGAAGAGATTCGCCGCCGCGCCATTAATAAGATGGAAGATGGCGCTGTTACTGAAAGTTACAAAGGCGATGTAAACAAAACGATTGATATTCTGAATGAAGCGCTGGCCACAGAGATTGTCTGCGTGTTGCGCTACATGCATCATTACTTTATGGCTACCGGCGTCCACGCAAAAGCCGTGGCCGATGAATTTAAAGAGCATGCTGATGAAGAGCGCGAGCATGCCGACATGCTGGCTGAGCGCATTCAGCAACTTGGCGGCAAGCCGGACTTCAATCCTAAAACTCTGCTTGAGCGCTCAGTTTCACAATACATTGAAGGTGAAACGCTGGCGGACATGATCCGTGAAGATTTGATTGCAGAACGGGTTGTCATTGAGGTTTATAACGAGATGATCCGCTACTTTGGTGACAATGATCCCACTACGCGTATCATTCTTGAGCATCTGCTGAAAGAGGAAGAAGAGCACGCCAGCGATCTCTCCGACCTTCTCTATATTACGAATCCTGAGACCGGAAAGTCTGAAGGCGAAGACCCGGGCACGAACCCATTGCATAAGCAGACCAAGGAACAAGCCCAGGTCGCACAGAATACAGACAATAAGCAGAACAAACCGGCAGCATAGGAGCAATCGCTATCAGCAATAAGATAGGCTAACTGCAAAGGACGCAATGAGCGCAAAGTATGAATTTACTTTCCTCGTGCGTCCTTCGCGTCTTTGCGGTGAATGCAAAGCGACTAATTTGCTGTTGCTATTTGACCGTTGCTGACGGCTGGTTGCCAGCTGCTCCCTCCACACCAAGCTGCGTCAGAATAAACGCATAATCAAACGCAATTTCCTTTAAATGCTCATAACGTCCGGACGCTCCGCCATGGCCGGCCGCCATATTGGTCTTCAGCAACAGGACATTATTGTCCGTCTTGAGCGTGCGCAATTTGGCCGTGTATTTTGCCGGTTCCCAATACATTACCTGGCTGTCATTGAATGAAGTTTTTACCAGAATGGCCGGATACGCGCCTTTTTTCAGGTTGTCATAAGGCGAGTACGTAAGCATGTAATCATAAGCGGGCTTCTCATTGGGATTGCCCCACTCTTCATATTCGCCCACGGTCAGCGGCAGTGAAGCATCCAGCATCGTGTTCATCACGTCAACAAATGGAACATGAGAAATAACGGCCCTGAATAGATCAGGCCGAAGATTGGTTACAGCGCCCATGAGCAGCCCACCTGCTGACCCGCCTTCAATGGCGATCTTGTCACGCGCGCCATATTTATTGGCAACAAGATATTCCGTGCAGGCGATGAAATCGGTGAAGGTGTTCATCTTGTTCATCATGCGTCCGGCATCGTGCCATGGCTTGCCCATGTCGCCGCCGCCGCGAATGTGCGCATAAGCCATCACCACGCCCCGGTCCAGCAAAGAGAGCCGGGTAGGGCTGAATGACACTGGAAGAATGATTCCGTAAGAGCCGTAGGCATAGACATAGAGCGGATTGGAGCCATCGGCTTTCTTCATGTCCTTGCGATACACAATGGAGACAGGAATTCTGGTCCCATCTTTCGCCGTGGCCCAAACTCGTTCAGATTGATATTTTGAAGCGTCAAAGCCGCCGGGCACTTCCGTCTGCTTAAGCAGCGTGGAAGTATGTTTCTCCACGTCATAGTCGAACACTGATGCCGGCGTGACCAGGGATTGATATGCGTAGCGGAACTTATTGGTTTTATATTCGCGGTTGGTCTGCGGCGACGCTGTATAAACCGGCTCCGTATAACTGATGCGGCTCTTTTGCCCATTGGCAAAGTTCACCACTGTCAATTGCGGCAGGCCATTCTCACGTTCCACCAGAACATAAAAGTCCGAGAACATATCAATATCATTGAGCATTACATCCGGGCGCACCGGAACAATCTCTTTCCAGTTTTCCTTGCCAGGCGTATTGATTGGGGCAGAAACCAGCCGGAAGGTGCGGCCTTTGTCATTGGTGCGGATATAAAGCTGGTCGCCATGATGGTCCGGATAATACTCAACATCCTGCGTGCGCGGCGCAATCAGCTTCCATTCGCTCTTGGGATTTTCTGCATCCAGCATGCGTGCTTCTGAGGTGGTGTGGCTGCCAATCTGAAGAAAAATATATTTTCCGCTGCGTGACTTTCCTACGCCTACCGTAAAGCGCTCATCTTTTTCCTCATAAATCAGGTCATCACCGCCTTGAGCGCCCAGTATGTGGCGGTAAAGGCGATATTGCCGCTTGGTCTTGTCATCTTCCACCGTATAAAAAAGCGTCTTGTTGTCATTGGCCCATGCCACTGAGCCAACTTTGTCTGCGATAACATCAGAATCTTTTCCCGTGCGCAGGTCGCGAACGCGCAGCTTGTACTGGCGGAAGCCGGTATTGTCAGTGGAGTAAGCCAGCAAGTTTCCGTCTTCGCTTACCTCGTCCGCCCCCAACGCCATGAATGGCTGGCCTTTGGCCAGTTCATTGATATCCAGCGTGATCTGTTCCGGCGCGTTCAGGTTTGCGTGCTTACGAGCAAAGATGGGATACTGTTGGCCTTTTTCCCAGCGCGAATAATAAAAATAGTCGCCATATTTGTATGGAACATTCACGTCCGTTTCCTTGATATGGCTCAGCATTTCGTCATAAAGCTTTTGCTGCAACGCGGCGGTAGGCGCCATGACCGCATCAGCATAGGCGTTTTCAGCTTCCAGGTATTGCGCGACTTCAGGATTGGATTTGTTGCGCATCCATTGATAGTCGTCAACCAGTTTGCCGCCATTGATGTGGTTCTCAGTGTGAATGATCCTGGCTACTGGCGGAGCGGGCAAGCCGTTTGCGCCGCTTGCGGATTTATCTTCAGATTTATTTTGGGCGTTCAAGAGTGTGCTCATGAGGAGAAAAAAGATAACCACCAATTTTTTCATAAATCCGCCTTTTGTGTGGAGCGAGCTGGGCGGATTATAACAAGCAGGGATGAGTTGAATCTAAGCAATGAGCTATTTATCCCCATCATTAAAAAGCGGCGACCCTTACGAGTCACCGCTTATTTGCTTTGGCTAACTGCTCATTACCAGTTGCTAATTGCTTTAGGTCCCTTCGCTCCAGCTTGCCAGATATTCTTCCTGCTCCGGCGTAAGCTTGTCGATTTTGACGCCCATCGATTCAAGCTTGAGCCGTGCAACTTTCTTATCCAGCTCTTCCGGCACCGGATAGACTCTCTTTTCCAGCGACTGATGGTTCTTCACCAGATACTCGGCGGAAAGCGCCTGGTTGGCAAAGCTCATGTCCATCACTGAAGCAGGATGGCCTTCAGCAGCGGCCAGGTTGATGAGACGGCCTTCACCTAGTAGATAAATTTTGCGGCCGTCTTTCATGGCGTACTCATCCACAAAGTCGCGGGTCTGGCGCTTGGAGGAAGAAAGCTTCTCCAGCGCGGGAATATCAATCTCAACATTGAAGTGCCCGGAGTTGGCCACAACAGCGCCGTTCTTCATCAGCTCAAAGTGCTCGCGGGCAATCACGTTTTTGTTGCCGGTAACGGTGACAAAGATATCGCCAATCCTGGCGGCTTCCGCCATCGACATGACGCGGTAACCGTCCATCACGGCTTCAATTGCCTTGGTTGGATCAATTTCCGTCACAATCACATCCGCGCCCATGCCGCGCGCGCGTGAAGCGAGGCCGCGTCCGCACCAGCCGTAACCTGCCACCACAAACTTTGAGCCGGCAATCAGCGAGTTGGTGCAGCGGATCACGCCATCCATGGTGGACTGGCCGGTGCCATAGCGATTGTCAAACATGTGCTTGGTCAACGCATCATTTACGGCAATGATCGGATAGCGAAGCTGGCCGTCTTTGGCCATGGCACGCAGGCGAATCACGCCCGTGGTGGTTTCTTCTGTACCTGCGATGATTCCATCCAGCACGTCCTTGCGCTTGGTGAGCGCAATAGAAACCAGATCAGCGCCGTCATCCATGGTCATGTGCGGCTTGTGGTCCAGAGCAGAGAGAATGTGCTTGTAATAAGTGTCGTTATCTTCGCCCTTAATGGCATGAACGGAGATGTTGTAATCGCGCACCAGTGATGCCGCAACGTCATCCTGCGTGGAAAGTGGATTAGATGCGCAGAGCACCACGTCAGCGCCGCCATCACGCAGCGTAATGGCCAGATTGGCGGTTTCAGTGGTCACGTGCAGGCAGGCGGAAACGCGAATGCCTTTGAGCGGCTGGTTCTTGATGAATTCCTTGCGGATGCTCTGCAACACGGGCATGGACTGGTTGGCCCATTCAATGCGGCGCTTACCCAGATCGGCCAGCTCAATGTTCTTGATATCAAATGAAGCTTGCGTAACAACAGATGTTGACATGTTTTTCCTTATTCCGCTGCCTTAAGAGGCTTGAGATTTGAATTGAGGGTTCGCGCGTGTTGATGTTCCACGCTCAAATTTACAATGGAGACGCGAACTGTCGCGTCTCCACTCTGGATCTATTTACCGTGCCGCGCCAACGTTGGCTTTGGAATCGGCTTTGCCCAATCCCTGTTCACGCAGTTTTGCGGCTTTGTCCGTAGCTTCCCAGGTAAAGTCAGGGTCTTTGCGGCCAAAGTGACCGTAAGCAGCCGTCTTCTTATAAATAGGACGCCGCAGCTTCAACGATTCAATAATTCCCTTGGGCGTGAGCTGGAAGTTTTCCCGAACAAGCTGCTCCAGCTTTTCTTCCGCAATCTTGCCTGTGCCGAATGTATCAACCAGGACGCTTACAGGTTCGGCAACGCCAATAGCATAGGCAAGCTGGACTTCACAACGGTCCGCCAAGCCGGAAGCAACAATGTTTTTGGCAATGTAACGGCACATGTAGCAGGCAGAACGATCAACCTTGGTCGGATCTTTGCCGCTGAAAGCGCCGCCGCCATGCCGGCCCATGCCGCCATAGGTATCCACAATAATCTTGCGCCCGGTCAGGCCGGTATCACCCATGGGACCGCCAATAACAAAACGGCCCGTAGGATTGATGTGGTATTTGGTGTCTTCATCCAACAGGTTGGCGGGAACAGCGGCCTGGATGACGTGCTTCAGAATATCGGCGCGAAGCGTCTCATTATCCACCGATTCAGCGTGCTGTGTGGAGATAACCACCGCGTCCAGGCGGCGAGGCTTGTGGTCTGCGCCGTATTCAACTGTTACCTGGGACTTGCCATCTGGCCTGAGATAAGGAAGCGTTCCGTTCTTGCGGACCTCTGAAAGGCGAAGCGTGAGTTTCTGGGCCAGATCGATTGGCGCGGGCATGTAATTATCATTTTCGTTTGTAGCGTAGCCGAACATCATGCCCTGATCGCCGGCGCCGCCTGTGTCCACACCCATCGCGATATCGGAAGACTGCTTGTTGATGCTGGAGATCACCGCGCAGGTGTTCGAATCAAATCCGTAAAGTGCATTGTTATAGCCGATTGACTGCACCACACCGCGCACTACTTTTTGGAAATCAACATAAGTCTTGGTCGTGATTTCCCCGGCAATTACCACCAGGCCGGTGGCAGTCAGCGTTTCACAGGCCACCCGGCTATAAGGATCTTCTGCAAGGCAGGCATCCAGAATCGCGTCTGAAATCTGGTCTGCAATTTTGTCTGGATGGCCTTCTGTGACCGACTCCGATGTAAATAAAAACCTTTCGCGTGATGCCAATGGACCTTCCTCCTGAAAATGATCTTACCGTCGCCGTGATTTACCCGTAAGAATACTGTTTACCAGATTACTGAAAGCAGACAGTGGCAAACAATGCTTTGCCCTGCCAACAGGGATAAACGGAAGCCGAATGGGGCATTTTACAATGTGAAACGAGACCCGCCTGATAGCCTTATCGGACTAAACCAGCCTGAATTAATCAATTATTATTGTACTAGGCCAGTGGCGTTAAAGGTGAGGGTGCGGGGTTCATTTTCATTTCCCAGAATTCCCAGAGGGCGGCCGTTAAAGCTTACCTGGATTCCTCCGGCATTCCCGGTTCTGAGTACAACCTGTTTGCCGGCCTTTACCAGCTTCTGTTTGTCCGCGATCAGGACGCGCTGCATCACTGATTTTCCATCAGCCACAATGGACACCCAGGAATCCTGATTGGCTTTTACCATCAGGGAGAAACGCTTTTCCGCAGGTTTCTTTGCCGTCTCTTGAGATTGCTGGTCCTGCGATTCAGGATTTGCTACCGGCGCAGTTACGGGTGACGATGTATGTTGAACTGGAGAAACCGCTTGGTGCGTGTTTTTTGTCTCCGCTGTATCCGCAGGTGTGTTGTTTGTTGCGGAAGCCGCTACTGAAGATCCAGCGGCACTGGCTGCCGTGGTTTGCGGCGCTTCTGCTGTGCCTGACGTATGTGGCCGGGACTTTACCCAGAAACCGTATCCCACCAGTACGCCGGCCAAAGCGGCGATGCCAAATGCCAGTGGCATACGTGAGCGCCGGGGCTTGGGTTTCTTTTCAGGTTCTTCGTGGATTTCCAGCGGGAATTTATCTTCCGGTTCCGGCTGTTCATTCCGGGCCAAGGCATAATCAGCCACCGCCTGGTCTTCATCAATGCCAAGAAAATGGGCATAAGCACGGATAAAACCCTTGGCAAAGACCCCGCTGGGGAGCTGCTCAAACTTGTCTGATTCCAGCGCTTCCAGGTGACGACGGGAAATCTTAGTGGATTCCGAGATTTCTTCCAGGGTAATGCCGCGCATCTCCCGCTCGCGACGCAGCCGGTCCCCAAATACACCCTTCAGAGGTGCGCTGCCTTTCGTTTGTACGCCGGTTGACTGGCCCATGGTGAAAGCCAAACTCCTGATGTCTAACAAAATACCCCGTAACTGTTGATTAGACAACAAGTTTCAGGGTACGTAAGGTCTATTACTCTTAGGTTTCAGGCCAATTGTCCGGTTGCCGATTTCTGTAAATCAAGCGATAATACGCAAAAAGTTGGGACAACGTATTCTCAAAGCTGGCACCCAAGGATCACCCCCGAAATGAACGAGGCAGCTGGATCAGTACCTGAAGGCAGGAGCAAGAGGCAATTGCAGGAAGTCGCCATCTTCAACGATGTTGCGAAGGCGCTTACCTCTTCGCTGAACCTCGATTCAATTCTGCAAACCATCATGGACAAAATGGCGGAATTCTTCCGTCCGGACACCTGGTCTCTCCTGATGGTGGATGAGCAAAAAGATGAGCTTTATTTCGCCATTGCCGTGGGTGATGCCGCTGAAACGCTCAAGACCGTCCGGCTGAAAGTTGGGGAAGGCATTGCCGGCTGGGTGGCGCGGCACGGCGAATCATTAATTGTTCCCGACGTTTACAACGATCCGCGCTTTGCCAAGCGCATTGATGAAATGACCAAGTGGAAAACGCGATCTATTATCTGCGTTCCATTGCAGTCCAAGCACCGTGTGCTTGGCGTGATCCAACTCATCAACTGCGCCATGGAAAGTTTTGGCGAGCAGGAAATGTTCTTTCTGCATGCGCTCTGCGATTACGCCGCTATCGCCATTGATAATGCCCGCGCCGTGGAAAAAATCCAGGAACTCACCATTACCGATGATTGCACCGGCCTCTATAACGCGCGGCATCTGTATAAAACGCTGGAAGCGGAAGTTTACCGCTCCGCACGCTTTGGTTATGAGTTCAGCGTGATCTTTCTTGATCTGGATCATTTCAAGCACGTGAATGATACCTATGGGCACCTGGTAGGCAGCAAGCTTTTGCAGGAAATCGGATTCAAGATCAAGTCACAGCTTCGCCTGATTGATTATGCTTTCCGCTATGGCGGCGATGAATTTGTGATCCTTCTTCCCCAGACTGATAAGCAATCCGCGCTGGTGGTGGCCAAGCGCATTCAGGACATGATGCGCAAAACGGTTTTCCTGGGTGAAGACGGATTGAACCTGAATGTCCGTTGCAGCATGGGACTGGCGACCTACCCTGAAGATGCCAAGAGCTCCCATGAGATCATCCGCCAAGCCGACGAGATGATGTATATGGTGAAAAATTCCAGCCGTGACAACATTGCCATTGCCCAGCAGGGAATACTGAAATAACCGCGACTGTCCTCGGCAAGCTAACGTGCAAAAAGTGGTGACACGCCACGCGAACCTGTGCCGCAAATTGCGGTGGAAACAAATCTGAGAGATTCTCTTCAGGATATTTCGCGAATTTCCATGGAACGAACAAGTCCTTCCCGAATGAAGTAGGCGTGCTGCACCATTCTGTCCAGCAGAATTGCGCCTTGCAGGTCGCGGATGACCTGATGCACATCCACCACGATTGCGCCGGTTGGATCTGTATGAAATCCCTTTGGCTCAACGCACGGATTGATCTGCGCCCACTGTTTCAGCCAGTATTGGCGGACAGCTTCACGGCCTAACACCCTTCCGCCTTCCATGCCGTTGGGCCAGTCAACATCTGGCGCCATGTTGCTGAGCACGGTATCAATATCGCGCTGGTTAAATCCCGCATAAATTTTAGTGAGCAGGTCTTTGGAATTTAAATCGATGGAATTTGAATCGATGTCTGTCATTTGAAAACTCTCAGCTTGAATCATGCTCAGTATAAGTCTTCCGCGAAAGCTGTGCCGATTTCCGGCGAGAGTTTTCCGTCCAAGCAGCTAAATTGACTCCACAGGCAACCTTTCGGCATAATAAAAGAGTCGAACGAACGTTCGGTAAACTGCTGAATGGCCACTCCCAATGTTGCATCCCGAATGTCTGGCGCGCTGAATGGCGGACGGAAAATTCCATCTCTTGCGCCAACCCGCAAATCAGGTGAAGAGGCCGAGGATTCCCGTTTTGACCGCCGCTTGGCCAAGGTACTGCACCATGCTGCGCATATTTTTTGCGAAAAAGGGTATGAAGGCGCTTCCATGCGCGACCTTTCCCGCGCCACCGGCATGTCACTGGCCGGCTTGTACCACTATTTTGATTCCAAGGAAGAGCTGCTGTACCTGATCCAGAAGCATACCTTCCGCACCATTATTGACCGGCTTCAGGAGCGGCTGAAGATTGCAAAAGGCGCCGAACAGCGGGTGCGCGTTTTTATTGAGAACCACATTGAATATTTTCTGGCCAACAAAGAAGCCATGAAGGTCCTGACGCATGAAGATGAAACGCTCAAGAACGGCCGCGGAGCGGAGATCAGGGTCATTAAGCGTGAATATTACAAGATCTGCCTGGGGCTACTGGAAGATTTGCGCCGGGAAAAAGGACTACAATTTTCTGGACGCCTTGCGGTGCTGGGGCTGTTCGGGATGATTAACTGGATTTACACCTGGCACAATCCACGCGTTGACCTCAATGCAGGGGAACTGGCGGAAGAAATGAGCAATTTGTTTTTATGCGGCGTTTTAAACCTTGGCAAAGCAAAACGAAAAACAGCCAGGGCAAATGCCTGAGGGTATTGCAAAAAGAGATTAGAAGTTGCAGGGAGATCGGGAACAAAGATTCGGAAAAATTGATAAGGAGCTTTTGAACCATGGCTACAACCACAGCAACGGAAACCAAGACCCTGGTGAACTATCGCGTTGAAGACGGCATTGCCGTGATTGAATTGAACGATCCGCCGGCAAATACTTATACCTATGAAATGAACCGGCAGCTGGATGAATGCATTCTGAAGGCGCGCATGGACAATGATGTTTACGTGCTGCTGCTGACCGGCTCAGGCGACAAGTTTTTCTCCGCGGGCGCCAATATCAAAATGCTCTCCACGGTTGATCCCACATTTAAATATTATTTCTGCCTGCATGCCAATGAAACGCTGTTGCGCCTGGAGCACACGCCCAAGCTGGTGATTGCCGCGATTAACGGCCACTGCGTGGGTGGCGGGCTGGAAATTGCCATGGCGGCGGACATCCGCATTGCGCGCCGTGACTCCGGAAAGATTGGCCTGCCGGAAATCAACCTTGGTGTGCTGCCCGGCACCGGTGGAACACAGCGCCTGAGCCGCATTGTGGGCAAGAGCAAGGCCATTCAGCTGATGGTGACCGGCAACACCTTTACCTTTGAAGAGGCGGAGGAAATGGGCATCATCAACTTTATTTACGAGCGTGATGGCTTTATGGAAGAAGTTATGGAGTATGCGCGCCAGTTTACGCCGCCGAACAAGGCTGCGAAAGCCGTGGGCAACATCAAGCGCTCTGTGCAGACAGGCTGGGAAATTCCCATGGAATCCGCGCTGGCTGTTGAACGCGAACTGCAACAGCGCCTCTTTGCCAGCGAAGATGCCAAAGAAGGTCTTGCCGCTTATGTAGAGAAGCGCCCGGCAACGTTTAAAGCGAAATAGTTTTTTAGAATTGTGGAGCAGGCCTTTAGGCTTGCGGCATTCATTAAATGTAAGGCTGGCTTTAGCCACTGCGGTACTCTCAGCGGCTAAAGCCAAATGATCAGGCAGTTAGTCCGCAGGGCTGAAGCCCTGCTCCACCCCGCATTTGCAGTCAATGAATCGAGATGACGATCACAGGCAAAGTGCCTGTGCTACAAAGATCAACTAAGAGCTAAATGCTAAAAGCTAGAGGCTGAAAATGATTGCAGCAACTAAAGCAAAAGTTACTCCCGGCAAATTGCTTATCGACGGCAAATGGTCAGAGGGAAGCGGCAAATCTTTTGACACGTTCAATCCTGCAACGGGAGAAATACTCACCCAGGTTGCTGAAGGCGGCGTAAGCGGCGTGAATGAAGCCGTGGCATCGGCGCGCAAGGCATTTGATGACGTTGCCGGACCGTGGCGCAAAATGTCTGCCAGTGAGCGCGGCAAGGTTCTGTGGCGGATTGCTGACCTCATTGACAAAAACATTGAAGAGCTGGCCGAGTTGGAGACGCTCAACAACGGCAAGCCGATCTTTGAGTCGCGTTATGTGGACATGCCCATGGTTGCTGACGTGTTTCGCTACTACGCCGGCTGGGCCACTAAGATCCATGGCGAAACCGTAAATACTTTCAGCAATGCCTTTACTTACACGCTGCGTGAACCCGTAGGCGTGATCGGCGCGATTGTAGCCTGGAACTTTCCGCTGCTGCTGGCCAGTTGGAAGCTTGGTCCGGCCCTGGCTTGTGGCAACACCGTTGTATTAAAGCCTGCTGAGCAGACGCCGCTTACCGCCCTGCGTTTTGGTGAATTGGCGCTGGAAGCCGGTCTGCCTGCCGGTGTGCTGAACATTGTTACCGGCGGTCCGGAGACAGGCGCTGCGCTGGTAAAACATCCGGGCGTGGACAAGATTGCTTTTACCGGATCGACTGCAGTTGGCAAGGAAATCATGCGCAACTCCGCTGACACGCTCAAGCGCGTGACGCTGGAGTTGGGCGGCAAGTCGCCGAATATCGTGTTTGCTGACTCGCAAATGGATTCAGCCGTAAAAGGCGCGCTCAACGGTATCTTTTATGGCAAGGGTGAAGTCTGCTGCGCGGGCTCACGCTTGTTTGTGGAGAAAAAAGCCGAAGACGAGTTCATGACCAAGCTGGTGGAGTCATCCAAGAAGATCAAGCTGGGCGACCCGCTGGATCCCAAGACACGGCTGGGTGCAATCGTCAGTGAAAAGCAGATGCAGACGGTGTTGAGCTATATCGAAGCAGGGAAAAAAGAAGGCGCGCATGTGTTGGCCGGCGGCAAGCGCGCACAAGTCAATGGTGACAATGGGTATTTCATTGAGCCAACGATCTTTGGCGGCGTGAATAATGACATGAAGATTGCCCAGGAAGAAATCTTCGGCCCAGTCCTGGCCACGCTTACGTTCGACGATATTGAGCAAGTGGCCGAGCTGGCCAACAAAAATGTTTATGGGCTAGCCGCGGCGGTCTGGACCAATGACATCAAAAAGGCGCATCAGCTTTCACGCCGGTTAAAAGCTGGTACGGTCTGGATCAATACTTATGGCGTGATGGATGCTGCATTGCCATTTGGCGGTTTCAAGCAATCAGGTTTTGGCCGCGAACTGGGCATGCATGCGATTGACCATTACACGGAGATGAAGAGCGTTTGGATGAACCTATGATGGCCGTAGAGACGCAGCACTGCTGCATTTCGAAAATTACAGTGTAACGTCTCTACGCTAAGAAAAGTTATGACTGCGCAACCTGCAATCTCGATCATCGGTGAAGAGCATTACCGCAAGCTGGAGCGTATGTACCGGCGCGCGCCGATCAATGAATTCTTTGAGCCTGAAATTTTGATCGCCCAGGGAACAGCGGAGATCAGGGTTGAGGTACGCGGCAGGTTCTTTCATGCGGCCAACGCCATGCATGGCGCGGTCTATTTTAAAAGTCTGGATGACGCTGCCTTTTTTGCTGTGAGTTCGCTGGTGGAAGATTGTTTTGTGCTCACAAGTAATTTCAATCTGTATCTGCATGCGCCGGTTTCGGCGGGCATGGTACGCAGTATAGGCAGGGTGTTGCGCGGCGGAGGATCGTCATTCCTGGCGGAATCCGTGATGTACAACGACCAGAATGAAGAGATCGCCCGCGGCAGCGGGATGTTTATCAAGAGCAAGATCAAATTGGCCCCAGAACTGGGGTATTGCTGAATAAGCGAGTAGAAATTCAAAGGGAGTCATTATGCCGGGGAAAATACACAAGATCGGAACATTCAGTGATTGGATTGGGTTATTTAAGGAATGGCGCGAAGAGATTGGCGTAAATAATGACGCTATCCGCAACTTCAAATTTGACACTCTTTACGGCGCCATTGAGACGGAAGAAATTTCCTTCGGTTATTACAAGGGCCGTCGCAAGTGGGAGAACGTGCGCCAGATTCCCACGCAGAACATGCGCGATGCGCTAATGAACCTGATTGTCTATCAAGGGGACACTGAATTTGCCAGCGTTGAGCAGCAACGTTATTTGTTTGAGACCGCGCCCAGTGACTATGACCGCTCCGCGCTGACGCGCGTGATGATTGAAGAGATGCGCCACGGCTGGCAGATGTGCGCGCTGCTGATTGACCATTTCGGCACTACTGGAAAAGTGGAAGCGCAGAAAATGCTGGAGCGCAAGGCGTATGAGAACAAGCGCCTGCTGGGATCGTTTAATGAAGAGTGCGACAACTGGCTGGACTTTTTTGCCTTCACTGATTTTGTGGACCGCGATGGCAAGTTCCAACTCCAGATGTTGAAGTATTCCGCTTTTGCGCCGCTGGGCCGTTCCATGAGTTACATGCTGCGTGAAGAGGCATTCCACATGGGCACGGGCAATACCGGACTGGCGCGCATTGCCGAGGCCGGCGTGGTCCCCGGCTGGCTGATGCAGAAATACCTGAATAAATGGATTTCCAGCGCTTACGATCTGTTTGGCACCGACCATTCTTCTTCCGCGCATTGGGCCTACACATGGGGATTGAAGGGCCGCTACGATGAATTGAAAAATGCCGTTGAGCCTGACCTGGACAATTTGAATGACTACAACCGTCATCTTTATCGTGACGAGTGCGTGCAACTGGTGCGGCGCATCAGCGCGGGCCAAAAGCCGGGAAGCACGGAGCTGTATTGTCCTGATATTAAGTTCAACCGTATGATTGGCCGCTGGAAAGGACAGATGTTTCATCCGCAGACCGGCCAGCAGTTGGAAGAAAAAGAATACCAACAGCAGATCGATAGCTGGCTGCCAAATGCGGCGGACAAGAAGCTGCTGATGGACATTATTGACGCGGAGAAGAAGTGGATTGCACCTAAAACCGGCGCCAAAGACCCGCTCATCACGATTGGCGAAGTGAGAAAGAGTGCGCTGAACGCGGTGCAATAAAGCAGTACTTAGCAATTAGCAATTAGTAATTAGCAATTAGCAGACGAGGGGGCAGGCAGCCCCCTCGTCGGATTTTACATGCAGCAGGTTTTCCTAAATACTAAGTACCAAGAACCAAATACCGCATGTCTTACACCCTCAATGAACTCATGGTCGTAGCCGCTGCCCGCGAAATCAAAGACGGCGAAGTCGTCTTTGTTGGCATGCGGCTGCCGCTGATCGCGTTTGTGGTCGCCAAGAAAACACATGCGCCGAATGCGATTGGGTTGTTTGAGAACGGTGTCATTCGTTCCACGCCGTCGCCAGAGCTGATTTATACCATGGCTGATCCGCCCAACATCAAAGGTGCAACGCAGTGCCTGGGCATGATGGAAGTAATGGGCCTGTTGCAGTCTGGGCGGGTGAATCTTGGGTTCCTAGGGGCGGCGGAGGTGGATAAGTTTGGCAATCTGAACTCCACGAAAGTGGAAGGTAAGAATGCCATGGTGCGGCTTCCTGGTTCGGGTGGCGCGTGTGATATTGCGTCCATGGCGCAGCGGTTTGTTTCTTTGCTGGAACATGGCAGGCATCGGCTGCCGGAGCGTGTCCATTACATTACCAGCCCCGGAAACGGAGACGGTAAAGGCTGGCGCAGGCGTGTTGGTCTACCGCGTGGAGGTCCCTCCGCGGTGATCACAACAAAGTGCGTGCTGCGCTTTGGGGAAGATGAGGAAGCTTATCTTTCAACCTATCATCCGGAAGTTACAGTAGACGATGTCTTGGCAAATACCGGATGGAAATTGAAAATCGGCGATGATGTGAAGCCTACTCCGGCGCCGACAGCCGAGGAGTTGAAAGCAATCCGTGAGTACGACACTAAGGGATTCTGGACGAGCTAGTAAGTCGCAGTGATCGGACCATCGCAACGCGATCGCGTAATCGAAGAAGCAAAAGATCAAAAGATGACAACCCGGGTAGCGATTGGTCCAAAAGGGAAGATCACGATTTAAAGAAGTTTGCATGGATCATGAACTCGGAGGAGAACCCTGATGAATTATGGAAGGCCGTCCGAGCCAGGTAAACTCTGCGCCCAAACCAACATTAATGAACGGAACAAAATAATCTCAGGAGCTTTTAGGGGGTATTACTAAAGAGTAACCGACACTTGCTGGATGGGCGGATTAATAACGATCTTGCGAATATTTTCTCCCAGCTCCACCTTTTCTGTTGGAGTGACGCATAAGTCCAGAGGCACCGCATGGAAGAGCATGCGTAAGTCCGCGAGTGTCATGCCCCACAAGTGAAGTGAAGCTTTTTCCCAATCATCGGGGCCGGTGATTATGGCAACGCCAGGTTCCATATCCATCACAAAATAGATGCTGTACAGAGCGGGTCATGTTGTATTAAGGTTGCGCATGTTGATGATTTAAGCAGCTTTGGGGCGTGTGGGGTGTTTAGGAACCTGGTGCTCTGGTTCGTTCAAACAAATGCTGCACTGCGCGGACTTAGCTTGCCAACCGTTCTGGCAATTCAAAAAGGTCCTGATATGTCGCGTATGTGCTTACATCGTTGGTTCGCAACAAAGGCCATTGGTGAGAAGGGGGCAAGACCTACGAGCCGAAGTCCCACCCCTTATGTTTTGTTTAGTTTATTCAAGCTCTTTTATGCACACGTGCAGTTTTGATCATAGTCAATGCAGCAAAACCAGCCCGACTCACAGCCGGAGTCTATGGGGGCCGGCATGCAAAGGACTCCTGTGTTGGCAGACACGCGTGGAGGGGACGATACCGCCATCAGAGCGGCACAAAGCACAAACAGAATAAAGATTTTACGGCTGAGTTTCGTTAGCATGATGTTCTCCTTTGTTTCATTCGCGTACCTTGCTGGGTTCCATAAAGCTGCTGCGTTCTTTGCAGAATGGCAGATTAGGAAGAACTATAGAGGCATCACGAAAAAACAAAAAAGAAGTTTTCTCTCAAGCAGTTTCCGGAAAATGCAAAAGAGAATTAGGTATTTCCTGCTGCAAAATATATTTTTTAGAAGAGATTTACATAAATAGAACGCGTCCTACCCGAAGTTATAGGAAAGAGAAGAAGCAGAGAAGGACAGTACGGCGAAAATCCCATTTGATAAATGAAGGCCAAAATCTAATCAATGATGATGGCGAATGCGCTGTCCTACTTAGCCTAGCGTGTGATTTCGCGGGATTCCGAGTTTTTAATTGACTCAACTCTCCGATCCTTCACTGGATATTTTTCATCGAGCGCCAAATTCAGCTCCAATACATTGACTCGTGGTTCTCCGAAGATCCCAAACTGCCGAGCTTCGATGTGTTGCGCAACCAGCATCTTCAGGCTTTTCTCATCTATGCCACGTGCTTTCGCAATGCGCGCAAACTGAAATTCTGCCGCAGCGGGGCTAATGTGGGGATCAAGGCCTGAACCGGAGGTGGTCACCAAATCAATAGGGACAGGGTGGCCAGGGTTCTCAGCCTGCAGCATGGCAACATCAGCTTTTACACGATCAACCAGCTTCTGGTTGGTGGGGCCCAGATTGCTGCCACCTGAATTATCCGCAGCATAGCCGTTTGGACCGGCAGCCGAAGGCCGGGAATGAAAATACGCTGTTCCCGTGAATGGCTGGGCAATAATTCTGGACCCTATGACGACTCCATCTTTTGTAATCAATTGCCCACCCGCTTTTTCTTTGGAATAAAGATGCGCCAGGCCAGTAATGAACAGCGGGTAAATCACACCCAGCAGAACGGTTGTAACCAGAGTCATGAGAAGGGCGGTAATCAGGTTTTTTCTCGTAGATAGCTCCATCAAGCCAATCGCAAAGCGCGGACGATTACATCAATGATCTTGATCCCAATAAAAGGCACAACCATTCCGCCAGCGCCATAGAGCAGCAGATTACGGCGCAGCAAGGCATCTGCGTTCATGGGCCGATACTTTACTCCCCGCAGCGCCAGGGGAATCAGGGCAATGATGATCAATGCATTAAAAATGACCGCAGAAAGGATTGCCGATTGTGGTGTCGCCAGCCGCATGATGTTCAGCGCATTCAATACAGGGAATGTTCCGGCAAACATGGCGGGAATGATGGCGAAATATTTCGCTATATCATTCGCTATGGAAAACGTAGTCAGCAAACCGCGTGTCATCAGCAATTGCTTGCCGATCTCAACAATCTCCAGCAGCTTGGTGGGGTTGGAATCCAGGTCCACCATGTTGCCGGCTTCCTTGGCAGCCTGAGTGCCGGTATTCATCGCTACTCCCACATCAGACTGCGCCAGCGCGGGCGCGTCATTCGTGCCGTCGCCGGTCATCGCAACCAGCTTGCCTTCCGCCTGTTCGCGCTTAATCAGGTCCATCTTGTCTTTCGGGGTGGCCTGGGCAAGAAAGTCATCCACTCCGGCTTCACGCGCAATGGCGGCTGCTGTTAAAGGATTATCGCCGGTAATCATAATGGTGCGGATTCCCATGGCGCGGAGCTGGGTAAAGCGCTCGCGAATCCCACCTTTCACAATATCTTTCAGATGGACCACGCCAAGAGCGCGGTTATTTTCCGCGACCACCAGCGGCGTCCCTCCGGAGCGGGCAATGGCTTCCACAGCGCCTTGCACTTCCCTGGGCAACAAACCACCGTCTTCCTGCAGATATTTTGCAATTGCGTCGGCTGCGCCTTTGCGGATGACACGTCCGTCAAAATTCACGCCGGACATGCGCGTTTGCGCGGTGAATGGAACGAACTGCGCCTGATTGGCCGACAACTCACGCCCGCGCAGCCCATATTTTTCTTTTGCCAGCACCACAATGGAGCGTCCTTCGGGAGTTTCATCCGGCAGGGATGAAAGCTGCGCAGAGTCGGCAAGCTGATCATTGCTCACGCCAGGCGCGGCAATAAACTCAGTCGCCTGGCGATTTCCCAAAGTAATGGTCCCGGTTTTGTCGAGTAGCAGGGTATTGACATCTCCCGCGGCCTCCACGGCCCGCCCGGACATTGCCAGCACATTGTGTTGCACCAGCCGGTCCATGCCCGCAATACCGATAGCTGAAAGCAAAGCGCCAATTGTTGTTGGAATCAGGCACACCAGCAGCGAGACCAGAACAAAAACAGTCTGCGGAGATCCGGAATAAATGGCATAAGGCTGAAGCGTGACAACGGCAAGCAGGAAGATCACAGTCAGCCCGGCGAGCAGGATGTTCAAGGCAATTTCATTCGGAGTTTTCTGCCGCTCCGCGCCTTCCACTAAAGCGATCATACGATCAAGAAATGTTTCGCCCGGATTCGAGGTAATTCTGACTTTGATCTGATCGGAGAGTACGCGCGTCCCGCCGGTCACTGCTGAACGGTCGCCGCCCGATTCGCGAATCACAGGCGCGGACTCGCCGGTAATGGCAGATTCATCCACTGAAGCCACGCCATCAATCACTTCACCATCGCCGGGAATAATTTCCCCGGCTGAAACCAGCACCACATCTTCAATCCGTAATTTTGCCCCGGGCACTCTTTCAGTTTGTCCATTGGGCAAAAGACGGTTGGCCACGGTCTCTGATTTTGCCCGGCGCAGGGTTTCCGCCTGTGCTTTGCCGCGGCCTTCAGCCATGGCCTCAGCAAAGTTGGCGAACAAAACAGTGAACCAGAGCCATAGCGTGATCTGCAGGTTGAAGCCGAAGCCTGCTTGGTGAATAAAAGTTCCCTTGAGCAGAAGCAGCGTGGTAATCGCGCTGCCAACCTCCACCACAAACATCACTGGATTGCGCATCATGGTACGCGGATTCAGCTTGAGCACTGAATCGAGCAGCGCGCGGCGAATGATTTTTGTGTCCCACAATGATCTTGATTTGGGCTCTTTTGCGGACATGGAATTCCTCTTAAAAAGTTTTCCCGGCATGCATCAGCAGGTGCTCCAGAATCGGTCCCAGGCTGAGTGCGGGAAAAAACGTGAGCGCGCCCACAATGATGATCACGCTCAACAGAAGCGTGGTGAATAAAGGCGTGTTTACGGGAAACGTACCGGGCGAAGGCGGAACAATTTTCTTCCGCGCCAGGCTGCCTGCCACAGCCAGCATGGGAACGATCATCAGAAATCGCCCTGCCAGCATGGTGAATCCCATGGTCAGGTTGTACCAGCGATTAGCTCCCAGCCCTGCGAACGCTGAGCCGTTATTTCCGGTTCCGGAGGTAAATGCGTAAAGAATTTCTGAGAGTCCATGCGGTCCGTTGTTGCCAAGCGTCGCCAGACCCTGAGGCAGAAGCGCTGAAGCGGCGGCCAGCACCAGAATCATCACTGGGAAGATCAGGACGTAAAGCATCGCCATCTTTACGTCGTAAGCTTCAATCTTTTTGCCCAGATATTCCGGCGTTCGGCCTACCATGAGACCGGCAATAAACACCGAGATCACCACAAAGACCAGCATTCCGTACATGCCTGCTCCCACTCCACCAAAAACGATTTCACCCAGCAGAATGTTGACCAAAGGCACCATTCCGCCGAGCGGTGTATAGGAATCATGCATGGCATTCACGGCCCCGCAACTTGCGTCTGTGGTGACGGTAGAAAACAAGGCGGAGTTGGCGATGCCGAATCGCACCTCCTTGCCTTCCATGTTTCCGCCCGGCTGCGTGGCTGAAGCCCGCTGATCAGTGCCGGCAAGCAGAGGATTGCCGCGCGACTCCGCCCAGTAAACCGTTGTGACACCGGCAAGGAAAAGCGAGGCCATGGCGGCAAATACGGCCCAACCATGGCGTTGTGAGCCAACCATCCTGCCCAGCGTGTAGGTAAATGCCGCCGGTATGGCAAAGATCAACACCATCTCAAAAAAGTTGCTGAACGGCGTTGGATTTTCAAATGGATGTGCGCTGTTGGCATTCATAAATCCGCCGCCGTTTGTGCCCAGCTCTTTGATCGCTTCCTGGGAAGCGATGGGCCCCTGCGCAATGGTCTGTGTAGAAATTATCTCTATGGCGGGCCTGCCATCAGCATCGAACAAGGGCTTGCCATCCTGCCCAATTTTTTGTACCTGTTGAGGTTCCAACAGCTTCACCGTGTCGTATGGCTTAAAGTTTTGAACCACGCCTTGCGATACCAGTACTAGTGAAGCGGCAATGCTAAGCGGAACCAGGATCCACAAAGTAGCGCGCGTCATGTCCACCCAAAAATTACCCAGTGTATTTTGTTCGCGCCGCGCGATGCCGCGAATGAAAGCGATGGCCAGAGCCATTCCGACCGCTGCTGAAACAAAATTATGAAATGCCAGGCCTGCCATTTGGGTGAAATAGCTCATGACCTGCTCGCCGGTATAAAACTGCCAGTTGGTGTTCGTGGTGAATGACGATGCCGTATTGAAAGCCAACTCCTGAGGAATAGCCGCCAGCTTCTGGGGATTCAAGGGCAGCCACTGCTGTGTGCGTTCCAGCAAATACAACATCAGCATGGAGACAGCACTGAACAGAAGCATGGCGATTGAGTATTCCGTCCAGCGCATTTCATGCTTTTCATTTACGCCTGTAAGCCTGTAAAGCAATTTTTCTATTGGACGCAGCGCCGGATCGGGCCAGGTCCGTTCAAAGGAGAAGACCTTTGCCATATAGAGGCCCAGCGGTTTGGTTAGCAATAAAATGACGGCGAAATAAAGCAGGATTTGCAGCCAGCCATTGAGCGTCATAATCAGAACCTCTCCGGGCGCAACAATGCGTAAATGAGATAAATCATCAGCATCAGGCTCACTGCGACCATGAGAATGTTTTCCAGGTTCATACCTAACCTCACTTCAACTTGTCGCAAGCCGTGGTATAGGCAATTGCGATGGCGAAGAATGCCAGCGTAAAAACAATCATCAGCAAGTCCATATCAAAGTCCTCGACAGCTCTGAACTTTTCGCCGGTCATTTAAAACTTCACCATAACCGCAAATCTCATAGCAGCTTCATTGTTCCTGAGGTCAGGGCAGAACCCCGATCCGGCCACGCAGGTAAAGCCCGGCGTTGCGGAAAGCGTCGGACCTGGCACGAATAGCGTGCCCGGCACAATGGAGCCTGCATTCGGATTGGGAATTATGCTTGTCAAAGTGTTATCGCCTGGAGTTATCCCACCGTGTCCTGAAAAGTAGGGAACGTTGGCATGGCGATATCCGTATTCCGTACGGAACGTAATGTACTGTCGTGGCATCCAGTCAAAGTTGAGCGAAGCATCCCAGGCCTTGAATGGATCGCCGGGGTTCTGGGTGAAATACGGTGACCCGGTGATGGCATCGGCTCCATTAATGGGTGGCAACAAGGCGAGATAGCGTCCGGGATTATCCATCGCGCCACCGCCTACTGTTAAGGCATATATATCTTTTTTGAACCAGAAGCGGTTGTACGCCATCCAGCCGGCAAAGGTCTGCTTGCGGCTGGTAGGGGTATCGTGAAAACAATTGGTATTGAGGATGACGGTCTGTCCCTGCGCGCCAATGGCTGTGCCCTTGCCACCGTATTCGCATCCCAGATCTCCTGTAAGCGAGAAGGCAATCTTGTCAAGAAATTGGTCTGGCCGGTCAAAATATTTGACTTCGATACTATCGTCAGTGTGGATGCGAGAACGGCCAAACTGGCCATTGCCGTTGCCCAGCGTGTCTTCACCCATGCCATAGTTGTTGAAGACCAGTGACAGCCACGGCTTTGGACGATACAGGATTTGACCGCCTAAACCGGGTTTGCTGCCCAGCCTGCCATAGGACTGCCAGCCATTGATGATCCACGGCTCAATCTTCAGTTTGTCAGTGGGGAACCATTGGATACGGACGCCATTGAAGAACCAGGGTGTATTGGATGACACGTATGACGGCTGGTAAGCCCAGTTGTCAAAGTTGTAGTAGCTGAAGAGACCGATATAGGAAACAAAGATTCCTGCATCAAAGTTAAGCCCATGGTTTACGTTGAAGTGATAACCAGCATTGGCTTCAGAAAAATATTTATATGCGCCGCGAAGGTCCCACTCTCCCCGTCCGGCGCTGGCATCATTGCGGGGCGTGGTAACGCCGAACATTCCTCCCATCGTCAGAATTCTTGCGTGAACATCCTGCCAGTGGAAATCGCCCCCGAAACTAATTTGTTCGATCTGGATTTCATTGGAGCGAAAGGTCTCCGTCGAGCCTCCGATACTATCGTCCTGAGGATGATTGAAGCTGCTGATGTAATTTGCATCGAAGCGTATTTCCGGCGTGAAAAACTTTGAGTCCCAAACCGCATCTTTAGTGCGTGGATTTCCGTTCAGCCAGGTCCAATCCGCGTAGGCAAAAGGCTCTGCTGGCTTTTTCTCGTCTGGCTTGCTGCCTTGTGCAATGGACACAGAGTTTGCGGACACCATGTCAGTGTCCGCAGCTTTTCTCTCTGCTTTTGGCGCGACAACGCTGACAAAAGTCTTTGTACTATTCTGCTGCGCTTTAAGCTGCGTTTCCAGTTCCGCAATGCGAGCGCGCATCCGTGCCAGTTCCGCTATGATTTCCGCATTTGTCGCG
>DASRCD010000624.1:0-3362 GCA_035653315.1 Candidatus Angelobacter sp. | reverse complement strand
AACCGGCGGAGTATCAGCGCTTGTTGCAATCGCTGGAAGACCATTTTCCGCAGCGCATTATTTATGCATGGGACTTCAGCGGCGATTCCGAAACTGCCGCCTCTCCTCGTCTCGACAGTTTGATCTATCTAGCGCAGGCCCTGGCCTCTTCTGAGAAGTCCGCGTCCATGCGTCTCGCCCTGATCACCTCCGGGCTGCACCGGGTTCTGGATGAACAACTCGCTCCTGATTATGAAGCCGCGGCGCTGGGCATGATTCATGTTTTGCCAAAAGAAGTTCCTGCCATTCAATGCCAGAACATTGACCTTGATCTGTCTGAGCAAGGTGACAACTCCGCTCGGTTCATACTTGCGGAGCTGGCTGCACAGACGAAAGACACGGTTGTCGCTTACCGGCGCGGCCACCGGTGGCTGCCGCTTGTCTCGCAGACGCCGCTTGCGTCTGTCAGCCGGCCCCCCTTCAAACGCGGTGGCATTTATGTGATTACTCACGCAATGCAGGAGATCGGCTTCACGCTGGCTGAATACCTGGTACGCCAGTTTGATTGCAAAGTGGTAATGCTTGACCGGTCCTTTTTCCCTCGCCCGCAGGAGTGGGACCAATGGGTGCAAGGACAAGGCGAAGAAGATCCAATATCGCGCCATATCGCGCGGGTACGTGGCATTCATAAATCTCTCATCATTTTGAGCGCTGATCTGGCGCAGTCTGACAGGCTGAAGCAGATCAAAGAAAAGATTCTGCGCGAAGCCGGTGCCATTGATGGTGTGTTCCATCTCGATAAGGCCATGAAAACCGGCTTGATCGTGGGCATGGATGCATCACCTTCCGCTGCAATCAAAAATGATATGGCTGAGCTGGCTGCGCTGGAGCAGGTGTTTGCAGATGAGTTGATCGTAGTCCTCTCCAGTAATCTTGCGGAAAGCGGTGGCATCGGGCAATTGGATGAGGCTGCGCGAAGCTCTATCGCCACGCACTTTGCGGAGCGCCGTGCTTCAACAGGCAAACCAACCCTGACATTGGAGTTAGGCACCAGGTCGTGGGCCTGGCAGTCTGAAAAAAATCCGGACTCTGGCTCATTCTTGTCGCAACAGCTGGAAGAAAAACGGGAGCGCTTCGGCATGTCGCCGCAGGAATGTGTTGCGGCCCTGCAAAATGCTCTCACCTTGTCAGTGCCAGATGTCATTATTTCCACGCGTGACTTCAACGCACTCATGGAACAGCAACATTTATTCACCACTGATTTCTTCCAGCAGCAAATGGGAGATTCCGCTGCTGGCAATGGCACGGGTTCCAGCCAGCTGCATGGGCGACCGGAGGTTTCCAGCGCTTATGTAGCGCCTCGCAATGAAGTGGAAGCCCTGCTGCTGGAGCTTTGGCAGGGGACCTTCCGCATTCAGGAAATCGGCGTTGACGATAACTTTTTTGAACTTGGCGGGCATTCGCTACTCGCGGTGCAACTGCTGAAGAACATGAATCAGACTTTTTCATCCCGAGTCACGCTCAAAGATTTATTTGATGGCCCCACAATCGCGCAGCTTGCGCAGAAAATCTCTGGCTCGCCTGCTGGCAATGATGAGGCTGCGGAACTGGAAGCGCTGCTGGCCGAAATTGAAGGAATGTCAGCGGATGAGTTGCGGGCCGAATTGGACAGAAATTAATAGGCCATTCATACGGAAATAAATATGTCGAAATTTTCAGAACGGATTCAAAATCTAACTCCGGAGCAGCAGGAGTTATTGCGCCGGCGGATGCAGCGTGAAGCTCGCGCAAATACGCAGGTGGAATCGTCCTCTGCGGTCGCCGTGGCCAGTCCTCCAATGGTCGCGCCGCGGACTCCTTTGCGGCAGAAAATAGACTTCAGCATCTTTTTCTTTTCGGCTGACGGCAATGCCGCAGAAGATCAACGCTACCGGCTTCTGCTGGAGAGCGCCCGTTTTGCGGATGCTAATGGATTTGCCGCCGTGTGGACGCCGGAAAGACACTTCCAGGCTTTTGGCGGACTCTATCCCAACCCTTCAGTTCTCAGCGCTGCGCTGGCCATGATCACGCGGAATGTGCAAATCCGCGCGGGCAGTCTGGTGCTTCCTCTGCACAGTCCTGTACGCGTGGCTGAGGATTGGGCGCTGGTTGATAATCTTTCCCATGGCCGCGTTGGCATCTCCTTTGCCACCGGTTGGCATGAGCATGATTATGTGATCGCGCCCGCAAACTATGAAAGCCGCCGCGAACTCATGTTCCAGAATATTTCCGTGGTGCGGCGACTCTGGGCAGGTGAAGACGTTGAACTCACCGGCGTAGCGGGTAAAAAAGTTTCGGTAAAAACTTTGCCGCGTCCCATACAAAAAGAATTGCCAATCTGGGTCACTGTGGCTTCGGATCGAACATGGCAGCGTGCGGGCGAGGTTGGCGCAAATGTACTGACAGCGTTTTCCATGTCGGCGGATGAACTACGGCAGAGTATCGCTGCCTATCGCAAGGCTCGCCTGGAAAATGGTCATGATCCGCGCACCGGAATTGTTTCTCTCATGCTGCACACTTATATAGGAACGGACCTGGATCAGGTTCGGGCAATCGTTGAAAGGCCGCTGAAAGCTTACCTGCAGACCTATATCAATCAATTCCGGCCCATGGCTGGTGAGAGCGTAGTTGATCCTTCTTCGCCAGAACTGCAAAGCCTTCTCGACACTGTGTTCGAACACTATTTTGAGCAGAACTCGTTGCTGGGCACTCCTGACAAGTGCGCAGCAATTATTGAAAAGATTGCTGCTGCCGGCGTGAATGATCTGGCTTGTCTCCTGGATTTTGGGCTTGATGATGCAACAACCATGCAGGGTCTGCGCCACCTTGCGGAACTCCGCCACAGCATGGAGCCACAGCTTGCGGCGATGAAAGAGGGAGAGTAGTTCATGAGCGTCAAGGACATAAGCCAGATGGATGTATTGGATACTTCGGGCAAAAAGACGCTCGCGGAAAGAATCGCCGGGCTCACGCCTGAGCAGCGTGCGCTGTATGAACGCAAGCGCCGTGAGCTGCAGAAAAAAGAGTCCGCGCCGCGCATTCCCCGGTTGCAGGGCAACGGCCCCTGGCCGGCATCTACTGACCAGACGGCCCTCTGGTTTATACAGCAGCTTGAGCCGAATACCTCCGCGTACAACATCGGCAATGGATTCAGGGTAAAGGGAAAACTGGATCCGGCATTGTTTGAAAAGTGCCTGAACGTGGTGGCGCAGCGCCATCAGATATTGCGCACCGTGTTTAAGGCGATAGAAGGCAAGCCTTTCCAGTTTGTGACGGATGTAAAGCTTCACGTTCCTGTTGTTGACGTGCGTAATGAGCCTGACCCTGAAGCCGCGGCCCATGCC
>DASRCD010000623.1:0-4091 GCA_035653315.1 Candidatus Angelobacter sp. | reverse complement strand
AGGCATAAAGCACGGAGTTCCGGACTGGATCAATTAGTCAAGACGAGTGCGGTTGCAGATGGAAGCGAAGGCGAAAATCCTGCTGTCACACAAATTCTGTCTGCTGCCACCTAAATCCTGTTTTGCTGTCACGCAATTTCTGCAGCCCCACCAATTTTAATGGCGGTTCATGCATTCGTCGTATTCCTTAAAAGATAGCATTCAAAAAAATTCAAAAGAATGCTTTGCCTAGCCGAATGGCCAATTTCCAATGCTTATTACATATTAAAAATATTTATTTGCAGATGTGCGTTAATGCTATTTAATGCTTAGCTTACTTCGAAATTTTTTCAGAAATCTTTAAAAGCACCTCTCGATTGTTTTGCACAATTATTACTATTCTGGATTGACGCGAGACTTGATTGCATTCTGCTCTCTTTTGCGCCGAAAGAATTCCTGAAGAATCTGTGAGCACCGATCACCGAGAATGCCTGAAGTAATTTCCATTTTGTGGTTTAAAAAAGGATGGTTCAGGACCTGCAGCACTGAGCCGTCAGCACCGGCCTTTGGATCACGCGCGCCATAAACCAGGCGGCCAATGCGGGCATGGATTAATGCGCCAGCGCACATGGCACATGGTTCAATTGTGGCGATCAATACACAGCCGCTTAGACGATGATTCCCTAATTGAAGCGCAGCTTGTCGAAGAGCAACGATTTCCGCATGAGCCGTAGGATCATTATCCAGAAGATTGCGGTTATGACCGCGCCCAATGATCTTTCCATCTTGAATGACCAGCGCGCCTACAGGAACCTCATCCAAAGCTGCGGCAAAGCCAGCTTGTTCCAAAGCAAGCTCCATCCAGGCAACATCATTGTTGTGCTGAGTGGCCGGATTGTCATTTGGTTCCGTCATTTAGTTAAGTACGCCTGCGTACTAAAAATAAGCAGATCAGAATTTTATAAGCTCCAGGAGCAATTTTGGCTATCTGCGCGAGATACAAGCCAAAGTTGCGACTGGAAATCAGGCACGTAAACTGAAATTCTCAGAGCATGCCCATCTTGTACTAAAACCTTATTTTATAAGGCAAAACTTCTAGTCCAATAAAAACAGAGTTGCTGTATTATTTGCGCATGAACTTCCGCATTTTATTAATCCTTTGTCTTAGCATTCCCATGTCTGCCCAAACTGTGGCGGACAATGCCAAACCTGCTTCGCCAGCCAATCCGCCTGCGGCAACCGCTGGTGCGGCGGCTGCCAGTGCGCCTACTTTGACGGCGAATGAGCCCTTACAAACCGCTCAGGCATTGATGGATAAAGGACAATTGAAAGAGGCGGTGGCAGCGTTCAAAGTCCTGGTGGAAAAAGATCCTGCTTCGGCGGAAGCCCAAGTGGGATTCATAAGGGGGCTAATGCGGTCGCGGCAGTTTGACGAAGCACAAAGCGCAGCCAAGGCAGCAACCGTAGCGGTCCCTAACTCGGCGCTGGTGCACGCCACGGCCGGCGATGTTGCTTTTCGCATGGGTGACTTCGGCAGCGCGGAAGCCGAATATCGTGCAGCGCTCAAACTGGATTCCAATTCAGCGCGTGGCTTGTTCGGCATGGCCAGAATGTACCAGATGGTCTCCATGAACAAGCGAGCAAAAGATACGCTGGCAAAGGCGCATCAGATCGCCCCGGAAGATGCCCACATCACTGAAGAGTGGCTGGAAACGCTGCCTTACAGTGAACGTCTGGAACAAGTAAAAAAGATGGCTGGAGACCATCCTGCTGATGAAGACGCCGAACGGTTGAAGTATCTGGAAGCCGTGAGCAAAAAGAAGCCATGGGTGCTGGCAGGCGGATTTAAGCCCACAGAGATCAAAATAGTTCCTTACGGCAAGGAAATCACCGGAGTTAATGACATCAATCGGGATGGGCCGGTTTCCATCAGCAAAGGATACGGTCTCTCAGTGAAGTTTAACGATCGGGCAAGCGCCACTCTGCTGCTGGATACCGGGGCAACTGGTGTGACCATTGGGCGCAAATTGGCGGAGAAGGCCGGTGCGGTCAAGATCGCGAATGCAAAGATGGGCGGCATTGGCGACAAAGGCCCAGTGGACACTTACCTTGCATGGATTGATAAAATCAATATCGGCGGCTTGGAATTTCATGACTGTATTGTTGACGTATCTTCTAAAAACAATGTCGCCGACGAAGCCGGCCTTATTGGCCCGGATGTTTTTGATAAATATCTGATTACTCTCGATTTTCGTGAGCAGAAGATGCAGTTGGCGAAGCTTCCCGTTAACCCAAACGCCGCCTCGCCGGATGATGAGTGGCAGGACCGTTTTATTGCTCCGGAAATGCAGTCCTTTACCAAGTTTTACAACTTCAGTGATCATATTGTTGTACCGGTCGTGGTGAATGATAAAGCCCTGGGTAATTTTATTGTGGATACCGGGGCGGACCTGAATAGCCTAAGTCTGAAATTTGCCGCCCAGGTCACCAAGGCCAGCGCTGATGACGACTACAGAATGTCAGGCGTCAGCGGCAAAGTGGACCAGGTCTTGACCGGCAAAAAAGCCGTTCTCCAGTTCGCCAAGATGCGGATTGAAAGCCATGATCTTCCGGTATTCGCCATTGACCACATCAGCTCTTCAGAAGGCACGGAAATTTCGGGCTTCATCGGTATTCGCTCACTTGTGCAGATGAAGATGACGCTTGACTATCGCGATGGCCTGATTAACCTGCAGGTTTATGACTTTAAGAAGGCGCGCGAATAACGCGCCTTTCATTTTGCTTTGCAAGGATTTCCGGGCTGGAGCATTCTATTCTGTGATCCGGCCCTGGCTTTTACCGGTGGCAACCATGTTTGTCTCGTCGTTAATGGCGGGACAAGCGCCCACTCCTGAGTCGCAGGCGGTCTTCGCGCCGCAGGTAGCTTTTGCTTTGCAAGCACCCGCCGGTGCTGATTCGCAAGCGGCCACTGCCCGCGCATTGTTCAAGCAAGCCAAATTTCATGAAGCTGCCGCGCTTTACCGCACGCTGCTTGAAAAACAACCAACGGCAGAGTTCTACGCCGGACTGGTCCAAAGCCAGCTCAAAGAAGATGACGTCAAGGCTGCCGATGAAAGCTCGTTAAAAGCGCTGGCTGCCTTGCCGCAATCGGCAGCCACGCACGCTTCACGCGGAGAAGTCTTTTTTCGTCGCGGGCTGATGCCGGAAGCCGAAACTGAATTTCAAACAGCCCTCAAGCTGGACGATAAATCCGCCCGCGCCTGGCTTGGGCAGGGAAAAATCGATGCTGTTTTAGGCCGCCGCACCAAGGCGAAAGCAGCCGTTGTTAAAGCGCATGAACTAGATTCCGATGATGGTGACGCGCTCTATGAGTGGGCGATTCGCCAGCCTTATCCGGAGAATGTTGCCGCACTGGAAAAGCACCTTGCCGAATTTCACAATGATCCTGAGCAGGAACAGCATGAGCGCGAATACATTGACTTCATCAAGGCGCTGGCTGGACGCAAGGTCTGGATTCCCGCGCGCGACATTGAACGCTCAGAGATTAAATTAGAGCAGCTCACCATTGGACCCACGCTTACGCGGCGTGGCTATGGTTTGCGCGTGCGCCTGAATGATCGCGCGACCGTTACATTGCTGCTCGATACCGGTGCTTCAGGCGTGATCATTACGCGCAAACTGGCGGAAAAAATCGGCGCACGCAAACTTTCTGACCAGGCGCTGGAAGGCGTGGGCAAATCCGGCGGCAGCGCCGGCTACAAGGCTTGGGTGGATAAAATTACCATCGGCGATCTTGAATTTCATGATTGTTATATCCATGCCACGCCCCATGAGATTGCCCAGGTGGATGGGACCATTGGTCCGGACGTTTTTGAGAAATATCTGGTCACCCTTGATTTCCACGCGAATAAGCTGTTGCTGGAGCCGCTGCCTGCTTCCGCTGAAACCCAGACGGCCGTGGCAGATACATTTTCCCAGGCTTACAGCTTTGGGCATCTGCTGCTCATTCCCACGCAGGTGGAGAAAAAAGCTAATGGCTTATTTGTTCTGGATAGTGGGGCCAATGCGAATACCATTTCTCCTGATCTGGCCAAGCTTGTGCCCGCCATGCG
>DASRCD010000622.1:0-8652 GCA_035653315.1 Candidatus Angelobacter sp. | reverse complement strand
CTGTACTTAGATCGACATCTACAAACTTGGTGTAGCCTATGGCAGTCGCAGTAAGATCTGTTCCATCAAGAATTGTTTCACAAAGCAATGCACCCCTGAGATCGGCTCCTGTGAGATCTGCTGCACTGATATTCGCCATGCTGAGATCTACTTCAAACAAAGAAGCCCCAATAAGATTAGCCAAAGTGAGATCAGCACTCTTAAGGTTTGCTCCACTTAGTTCACAGCCGCGGAGATTTGATTGCCTTAAATTAGCCAAACTGAGATTTGCTTTTCTAAGATCTGCATCTCTGAGATATGCTCCCGTGAGGTCAGCGAGATTAAAATTAGCTCTTGTAAGTACCACTCCGCCTCAGAAGGTGGCCCCCTTAAGATTAGCCTCATGAAATCCGCTCCATCTGCTTTCACAAAATCGAGAGTCGCTTCTTGGAGATCAACACCGTGTAACTCCGCACCTGCAAGATTTGCCCCGCCAAAATGAGCGCGAGCTAGATCCGGGTAAGTCTTGGGGTTAGAATTCCGCCATTCGTTCCAGACTGCGACCCCCTTTTCAAGGATATTGACGTGCTCTTGCTTAGCCATAATTGGTCAATTCGGTTCCGACTTGAATAAATGATCTTAAGTGAATCTATGAAAGAAGCGTGAGAAATATTGGGGTCGCGAGAGTCTATACTTACAAAAGGCGTCAATCTCAAATTCAAAAAATGTTGCACGATGGATGTTGACAAGCCTTTGAAGAAATAAAAAATACGTAGGCGGCAAGCGGCGCATCTTCAAAAATCCATGAATCTGCGCCGATAAAGGCTTCTGCAAGCTTTGAAAACAGAAAACTTCCACCTCTCTCTTTCTCCCTGAAACTCAAAAAGTCTCAAAATCCGGTTCGGGACCAGGGGGTCGGAGGTTCAAATCCTCTCTCCCCGACCATTTATTTTCAATCACTTACAATCAATTTCTGGTATGCTGCCCACAGTGGTGTAGGCAAAATTGAGGCTGCAAAAGCCTCAAAGATCAACACCGTCTCCACAGTGGGAAATGGCAATTTGAACACAGCGCAATCTCTCTTCGGCAAAGGTTGGTGATCAAATCAGTGACGGTTCGTCATTCCGTCCTTATGCCCAACCCCAAATTCTTCACCAATTTGCAAACTACCACGGCGGCGTTTTGTGCTGCCACTTAACACTGCGGAGGCCGTTGTCTTAAAAAATTAGTGAAACGTGAGGCGCGTACAGCCCCAAAATCGCCCACAATGGCTTTCGCGGTAAATTCAAACCTGTTGATACTAAATAGCTATGAGTTCCAGTTTTGTCAGCCGAGCACCTGAGTTTGCATCAGATACTCTCCCGGAAGGTAACACCCTGTAGGCATGCTCTAATGTACGCGTGTCTGTTCCGTTTTGGGTTCCAAACGTATCGGATGTGACGACGCTAATAACGAGATCGGAGGGACATTGCAATGTTTTGAACAGGAGTTTCTTTACGTCGATCATAGTTATTTAGATTAAATCAGAATAGGATGTTGAGAGAAAGATGGATACCCAATCAAACCCGTCAGATCCGGGGCGGCTGCAACAAGCCAGCAGCGCTGAGACCGATCGAGGTGAGCTTGCGCGCACCCGGCAATTACTGGCTTTGATTGTCGAGTCCTCCAATGACGCTATCATCAGTGAGGATCTCAACGGCACAATCACAAGCTGGAACCGGGGCGCCGAACGGATTTTTGGATTCACTGAGAGCGAGGTAATTGGCAAGCCTGTCTCCATCCTCTATATGCCAGGAAAATCAGAAGAGATGCCGGCTATTCTGGAGCGCATTCGAGCAGGTGAACGCGTGGAGCACTATGAGACTCTACGCCGGCACAAGAATGGACATTCTATTTCGGTTTCGCTGACCGTGTCACCAATCCGCGACGAAGACGGAAACATCATAGGCGCGTCCAAAATTTCCCGCGATATCACGGAAATAAAGCGATTGGTTGAGCGGGCACAATTCTCCATAGCGGAAACCCAGTTTCGAAAGCTTCTTGAAGCTGCCCCGGACGGCATCCTGGAAGTAAATGCAGAGGGAAAAATTACAGTCCTAAATGAGGCGGCTGAGCGGATGTTCGGTTACGGCCCCGGTGAATTGGTGGGAGGCAGTATCGAGGCTCTAGTACCTGCTGCCATGCGGGGCGGTCACTCGCAACATCGCGCTTCCTACGCCGGCCATCCTAAAACGCGGCCCATGGGAACCGGTCTGGAACTACAGGGGCAGAGAAAAGACGGTTCTCTTTTTCCTGTGGAGATCAGCCTTAGCCCAAACTGGAGTGAAGGCTCGCTTCATGTAATCGCCTCCGTTCGCGACATTACTGAGAGAAAGCTGGTCGAGGACCGCATTCGGGTCCTTCGCGAGCAATATACGGCTGAACTGACCGCAAAGAATGAGCAGTTGGAGGCCCGCAACCTTGAGATTGAGCAGGCAAACCGCTTAAAAGATGAATTTCTGGCCAGCATGAGCCATGAACTGCGTACGCCTTTGCACACCATCATTGGGTTTTCTGAATTGCTTACCGAACAGTTGGAGGGGCCGCTCAATGAAAAACAACACAGGTTCATCGGCCACATTCTCCAGGATGCACGCCATCTGCTTAACCTTATCAATGAGGTTCTGGATATCAGCAAGATCGAATCCGGAAGGCTGGAGCTGAAGCGCGAAATTTTCGACTTTGGCCATTGTGTTGAGGAAGTGCTGGCAGGGCTGCGCCCCCAGGCCGCAAGTAAAAACATTATGCTGGAGAACAAGAGCAGTTCTCAAACCACCCTATACGCAGATCGCATGCGCGTAAAGGAAATCCTTTATAACCTGCTCAGTAATGCAGTCAAATTCACTCCGGAAGGAGGGACGGTCTGGGTAGAATCCACTCACGACGTTGAGTCTCTGCGAGTTTCTGTCTGTGACACAGGAATCGGGATAGCAAAAGAAGAACAATTAGCTATCTTTGATAAGTTTTATCAGATCAGGGATTCCAGGAAAGTAGTGCGGGAAGGTACCGGACTTGGATTGTCCATCACCAAGCATCTGGTTGAGCTTCACGGCGGTACCATCTGCATTGAAAGTCAGCTTGGGCAGGGCAGCAGGTTTATGCTGACTTTTCCGCTGAGGAATTCGCACCCGGTTGAATAACATCTGCTCAAACTATATGAAGCGGATCTTGATTGTCGATGACAAGGCGAGCAGCCGCGAACTCCTGCGCACGGTTCTGGAAAAACAAGGATACGCAGTGGCCGAAGCAGGAAATGGTGACGAGGCGTTGGAAAAAGTTCGCATGGAAACTCCTGATTTGATTCTGCTCGACTTGCAGATGCCGGTTCTCAACGGATACGAAGTTCTTGGCCAATTGCGCCAAAATGCCGCCTATGCAACACTCCCGGTTATCGCGCTTACGGCCAGTGCAATGCATGGAGACCGTGAAAAGGCCCTGGCTGCGGGGTTCACGGGATACCTAACCAAGCCAGTGCCGCTTTCTTATCTGCGCAGTGAAATCCAGCGCCTGCTCCACTGAGGATTGTCCAGTGTCCCGGACTACACTATTCATCAAAATTTAATGAATTACTCCTTTGCAGGAACTCCGCACGCCGCAACTCCGGCAGGCTTCCATAAAGTGCTGCCCACAAAGCTGTACTCCCCGTTGCTGGCCCTCATCCCCTCTGATGATCAGTACCTTAAACGGCACATTGATGCACTGCATGCACTGGCCATAGGTTTGTACTTTTACATCCAGTTCGTCCAGCCACGGATTCAGGCACTCCACAATGCTTTCACCCGGAGTAAGGTTCCAACTGCCGCCAATTTCAGTCATTGTTTTCATGAAAGCAATTTACCCTGCGGCAGCTAAGTTCTCCGTGATGAATATCACAGCTGAAAGCTCATAGCAGCCCAAATCTCTTCATTTTGTAACGCAACGCGTCTCTTCCAATGCGCAGTTGCCGGGCTGCCTTTGATTGGTTCCCTCCCGCCTGGTTCAGTGCATCTATCACTAGCCTTTTCTCATGTTCCTCTAGTGACTGGCTTGAACTCTCCGCTATGTACGGCAAATGAACAGATTGTGCCGCGCTCGCAACCCGGGCAGCCTGCGGTACCAGGGCCGGAAGGTCTGCCACATCAATCATGTTCGTCATGGTCATCATGGAGCCGTGGCCAATCACGTTTTCCAACTCGCGAACATTCCCTGGCCAGGTATGGCGCCCAAGCATGATCTGCGCCCGTTGCGTCAGACCGCGGACCTCTTTTTTGTACTGTTGTGAGAACTTTTTAACAAAGTGGCGCGCCAGCAATGGTAGATCGTCCATCCGCTCCATAAGCGAAGGCGTGCGGACCTCAATCATCGATAGCCGAAAGTAAAGGTCTTCACGAAAATTTCGGTCTGTAATTGCAGCGCGCAAGTCTTTGTTTGTAGCAGCCACAATTCGCACATCAACTTTCTGTGGGGTCAGCGAACCCACGCGCTGCACTTCCTGGTTCTGGAGCACGCGCAGCAGTTTTGCCTGGGTGGCAAGCGGCATATCGCCAATCTCGTCCAGAAAAAGTGTTCCGCCATTGGCGTGCTCAAAAAGTCCCGGTTTGTCCCGGTCGGCACCGGTAAATGCTCCGCGCACATGGCCAAAGAGTTCGCTTTCAAACAGGGTTTCCACTACTGCCGAGCAATTCAGCACAACAAACCTGCCTTTTACCTGGCTGAGCCGGTGCAGAGCTTGCGCCACCAATTCTTTTCCAGTGCCGGTTTCCCCGGTGATCAGCGCAGCCCGATAATGCGGCGCCACACGCTGGATGCGGGAAAACATCTCCCACATTTGCGGACTCCGCCCTACAATGCCCTCAAATTGCGCGGTTTCCATCACGCGATCTTCCGCTGTTTTGACTTGCTGCCGTTGCAATGCGGCATCAATGGTCCGTCCTACGCGTTCGCGCAGCGTGGCTAAAGAAATCGGCTTGTTGAGATAATCGGCGGCGCCTTTGCGAATCGCTTCAACTGCCGTATCGGTTGTGTAATGCGCCGTCATTAAAACCACGTCGATCGCAGGATCAAATTCAGTAATCCGCTCCAGAACCTCAAGTCCAGTCATCTGTGGCATGACCAGATCTGTCATCACCACCTGGGGCCGGTGGGTATAAACCATGTCCAGTCCTTCTTCTGGATCTGTGGCCGTGAAAATCTGCACTCCATTGCGGGCCAGGGCTGTGGCGATAAACTCCAGGCTTCGAGCATTGTCATCAATAATGACAACGGAAATAAGATTTCGCGTGTCGGTCATAACCCCTTTATAGGTTGCCCTGCCTACATACCCTGGGTTCAAAGATCGATTGATTTTACGGCAATTGAGCGTGAAGTGTTGCGCCTTATGGCGCAGTTCTGGGTGTCTTCGCGCAGCCGCGTCTTGGATGCCTGCGTAAGTCCCGCTTTTTCAATACCGCCGGATGGCTGCCTGTCTGCTTTGTTCACAGTGCCGCTCCGGGTAAAGCAGAAACCGGAAAGGCGAGGAGACAGGATATGGGAAGCCTCGCGGTAAGTGGTAACTGGACAGCGAACAGCGCCATCAGTGGATTTGAAGGCAGTCTACCATTTGGCAGCGTGAAGGAAGGGACGCTCGCCCACTTTCTTGAGATCGCTCCTGAGGCCAGCCGCTCCCGCGGTGAATCATTATTCATGGAGGGAGAAGTCCCCAAATTTGTATTTGTGATTTCTTCAGGACGAGTCAAGCTTTCCATCAGCTCCCGCGAAGGCAAGACGGCAATCCTCCGCATTGCCGGCCCTGGTGAAATTCTGGGACTCAGTGCTGTCATGAGCGGCACACCCTATGAAACTTCCGCCGAAGCTTTGGAACTGTGCAGCGTAAAGACCATTCGCGTCGCGGATTTTATGGCCTTTGTGCAACAGCATCCGCAAGCAGCCGCAGAGGCCACATCTTGCTTGTTGCACGACTATCGCGGGGTCCTCAACAATGTTTGCCGTCTGGCGCTTCCCAACACAGTTGCCGGACGGCTCGCCGCACTGTTGCTTGAATGGTTGGACGCCCGGCCAGTCACAACCGGCGACGAACGGCGCTTTATTGTTGCCCTCACGCACGAAGAAATTGCCGAGATGACCAATACATCGCGCGAAACCGTGAGTCGCATTCTGCACCAGTTTCAGCAAGACGAATTGATCAGCATCAAGGGGGCATCCGTCACCATTCTTCAGCGGCAGGCCCTGGAAGAACTCGCGATGTGAGGAATGATGACTGAAGCATCTGTGCCTTCGCCATACAGGCTCGCCCGCGTCCGTCTCAGCATTTTGTGCGTGGATGATTCTCTTGAGATGCTGGAGATATGCAGGACTCTCCTGGAGACGAGCGGCTATCAGGTATACACGGCCAAAAGCGCAGCGGAAGCGCTCAGCGTGCTCCGGTCCCATGCCATTGATGCGGTTGTAGTCGATTATCAGATGCCAGATATGAATGGGGAAGATCTGGGACGCGAAATCAAGTTTGCCGCTCCAGGCATGCCTGTGGTTATGTTCAGCGGCGCCATTTCCGGAAACGAAAGCTTTTCCTGCATTGACGCGTGTCTTTCAAAAGGAAAGGGCCCGATTGCTTTGAGAAAACTTCTGGATTCATTGCTGCGAAGTAAATAACTGTTTGTTCCTGCCGCAATCGGCCTACCATCATTTATCTAATGTAAGACGCGCTGTAATTTCGCTTCCTTGAACCTGGCTGAACCGGAATTCCCAATGGCGAAAGAGATTCTTCATGCTGAAATTATCGGCCAGCATTACTGCTTCAAGCGTATCGAGTCCTTCATCACGAGCGATGCCGATGATGCGTCCTAGAAGATACGTTCCCAGGCCATGATGCTGATGCTGGTCAGCAACCACAAAGGCAACTTCGGCGCTGTTGCTATTTGGTATCTTGATCAACCGGCCGACTGCGGCCAGCCGCTCGTGCCCGCTTGGATCGATATATGTAGCAACCAGGGCCATTTCATCGTGATAATCAATCAGGCAGCGTTTTAACAGACGCTCATGTTCAACCCTCATATCCAGACGCAATGGAGAGAAGTAACGCCGATAGACGGTCTCTTCAGAGAGATGGCGGTGGAAATCAGCCAGAAGCGGCTCGTCGTCAGGACGTATGGGACGCACGGTAAAATGTGTTCCATCACTGGCCTGAAACTCTGAGGCCCACCAACCGGGGTACGGCGTCAGCGAATCGACATCGGATTTGCTGGCTTTCGGTGATTCGAACTGGTCATTGGTGATGGTAAGCATATCTGTCATCCGCAACAATCCGTTGGGCCAGCCTCTACTTGAACCGGCACTGCCGCTCATTGGTACACCTTAAGGTCCGGCTGTGCGTCTTTGCCCTCGGGGAATATAGACAAGTCGGATCTTCAGAAAACGCGTTTCCACTCAGGGCGTAAGCGCGGGCTCTGGAGCCTCCGCAGATTTCACGGAACTCGCACTCACCGCACTTGCCCAGTAAATTGCTGGTGTCACGGAGCTGCCGGAAGATTTCAGAGTCGCGGTATATCTCCTGAACACTGGCTTCTCGTACATTGCCGGCAGAGACAGGAAGAAAGCCGCTTGGCTGCACTTCGCCGGCATGCGAGATGAACATGAAGCCTTTACCTTCATTGATCGGCAGTATTCCTGGCACGCCATTTTCCATGGCTCTTTCGCGGTTTTCTGCCACCCGATGCTGTAGAAGATAGCGGCGATAATGCTGCGCTTCAGTGGTCTTTACCTTGAAGGGTACGTCCTGAGCAAGGCGATAAATCGTGGCGAATGCATTTTCAAACTCATATGCCGAAGGCATATCTTCGGCCTCTGCCCTGCCGGTAGGGACCATAAAAAACAGGCTCCACATGACAATCCGGAAATTTCTGACCACAGCAAGAATCTTTTCCAGATCGTGGATGTTCCTGCGCGAAACGGTGGTATTGATCTGCACCGGCAGCCCTATGGCATTGGCCCAAAACATGGCTTGCAGCGTCCGGTCAAACGAGCCGCTCACACCTCTGAAAGAATCGTGTGTCTCCGGAGTCGGTCCATCCAGGCTGAGGGCCAGCCGTCTCAGTCCTGCGCGCTTCAGGCCCATTAGCGAGTCGAAGTTCAACAGCGGTGTGGCGCTGGGAGTCATCGCCGGATGCAAATATTTGTCAGCGGCATATTTCACCAGCTCATAAATATCAGGCCGCTTAAGCGGGTCTCCGCCAGTAAAGATGAAAATAGGAGGATTGAGCTCGGCAACGTCATCGATCAGTTTCTTTGCTTCCACAGTGCTCAATTCCTGCGGATTGCGGTTTGGCTGGGCGGAGGCGCGGCAGTGAAAACATGCCAGGTCACATGCCCGGGTAACTTCCCAAATCACAACCAATGGGGTTTGGTTCAGATCGAAGTTGTTTTTCATGCGTCCAAGATAGAACAGCAGGCATTCTTGCGCTGTGACGGCGGTCACAGGCGGAATGTGCATCCCCGGAAACTAAAAGCTCAGGGCTGCCCGGTCGCAGCAGTGGCATCACGGGCCTTGTCTTGCGTTGCAGACGGGATATTTACCAGCGTCAACAGGTACAACACAATTCCAACTGCCAAAAGCAGGCCGCCAATGGTTACAAAGGCAATAAAAGAAAGCGGATGGTTCCA
>DASRCD010000621.1:0-11363 GCA_035653315.1 Candidatus Angelobacter sp. | reverse complement strand
GCCCCAGAGCTCACGGCGATTGTGGGATTGGCTGGTTCCATTTGTGGCCTGTTCAGCGTGCGGTGCAGCAAAGCAATCGGGCGCAATCTTGCTGAAAAAATGCTGGGCATGGCGGGCTCTGATGAGGAAGTCCTGGATGCCCTGGGCGAAATCTGTAACATGCTGGCCGGCAGCTTTAAATCAAGGATTCCGGGCATAGCGGATACGTGCATGCTGTCAGTGCCCACCACCATTTGCGGGGCCGACTACCATGTGCGCGCCCTGCGCGGCGGGCAGCGATTTGAATTGCAGATGGAATGCGATGGCAATCTGATCCAGGTTATTCTTCACTTGAATCAGTAGGCAAAGGTTGCCGCTCTAAAGAAAGCAGCGGAAAAATAAAGCAAAATTTAGATTTGAGTCCAAGCCATTGGATCTTCTTATCTGACTCATGATATTGATTTGATAGACCTTTCAGAGCTGGCAACGGTTTTTGCCAGCTCTCCGGATTTGGCCAGCAGCTTGCATATATACAAGCGAGGTCATTATGCCGGAAAGCGGATATTATGCGGCGTGCGCCGGGCTGATTGCCCGCACTGACGCCCTTGAAGTTGCGGCAAACAATCTAGCCAACATCAACAGCTCAGGCTATAAGGCCCAGCGCGAATACTTCAGCTCGCTGGTTGCGGATGCTGCCGCAAAAGCTAACCCACTCAATAAAGCTGTCAATGATTTCGGCGTTCTGGGCGGAGCGCGCATCGACCTTGCGCCAGGAAACCTGGAGCACACTTCCAGCGACCTTGACCTTGCCATTGAAGGCGACGGCTTTTTCAAAATCCAAACCAGCAACGGCAAACGTTATACGCGGGACGGCAATTTCCGGCTATCGGCTGACCGCCAATTGCAGACCCAATCCGGCGATCCGGTGCTCAATAGTGATGGGCAGCCAATTCAGCTTCCCGCCGGACAGATTTCCATCAGCACCGATGGCTCCATTTCAGTAGATACCACGCTTGTAGCAAAGATTGGTGTAGTTGAACTGCCGGGCGCTAACCTGGAGCCTGAAGGCGCGGCCAATTTTATTGCCCAGGGCGGAACGGAAAAGCCCGCGGTGAATGCTTCAGTAAGGCAAGGCATGCTGGAAAGCGCAAACCTGAGCGCGGTTTCCGCTTCAGTGGGACTCATTTCCATTCAACGCAACGCGGACATGCTTTTCAGGACACTCAATATTTTTCATACGGAATTTAACAAGTCGGCAGCGGAAGACCTGCCGAGAGTTTAAGGAGAGCGATGTTTCGTTCACTCTACACGGCCGCAACCGGCATGGCTGCCCAGCAAAACAATCTGGACAACATTGCCAACAATATTTCCAACTCAAGCGCCACCGGCTTTCGCCGCCGCCGTTTGCAGTTCCAGGACCTTTTCTATCAGAACATGGTAATGCCCGGCTCTGCCGCAACGCAGTCAACCACGGTTGCCGCAGGACTCCAGATTGGATTGGGCACGCGCACCGTGGCTTCAGAAATCATTCAGCAGCAAGGCGACATTGAGCAAACGGGCAATCCATTGGACTTAGCCATCAAGGGCAATGGCTTTTTCCAGATCCTGATGCCGAATGGAGAAACGGCATACACGCGCGCCGGCGATTTGCATACGGATTCCACCGGCACTCTGATGACGGCAGACGGCAATCCTTTGCAGCCAAATATTACGATTCCGAACGGCGCAACATCCATCACGATTGGAACGGATGGAACAGTAAGCGTGACGTTGTCCGGACAAACGGCCTCGCAGCAGGTGGGCGTGATTCAACTGGCAAACTTCACAAATCCAGAAGGGCTTAACAGCGTTGGCCAGAACTTATTTCTGTCAACATCTGCTTCCGGGGATGCCATTGTAGGGAATCCCGGCACAGATGGCCTGGGCACTATTCAGCAGGGAAGTCTGGAGCAATCCAACGTGAGCGTGGTGCAGGAATTTGTGGATATGATTCTTGCCCAACGCTCGTATGAAGCCAATTCACGCGTGATAAGAGCAGCGGATGAGATGTACCAGCAGCTCAATCAACTTGGCAGATAATCATTGAAACTGTTTTTCAAATCCGGTTTCTTCAAGGCATGGCTGATGATCACGGCGGGGCTGGTGCTTCATGCACCGGCCTCTGCTGAAGCCGGCAAGGAAACTCTTACATTGAAGGCTGTCGTGCAAGTCGCCACAGATGAAGTAATGTTGCGCGATCTGGTGAATAGCAATGTCGTGGTCCCGGAGGGAATTGTGATCTGCCGCACTCCGGATGCGGGAGCAGTGCGCACCGTGAGCCTGGCAGAAATTTCAGCCACTCTTAAAAGACACGATATTGCATACACGTTGCGCGGGCCTGAGCAGATCAGTGTAGTAAGGATGGCAAGAAAGCTCTTGGCTGCTGATCTCACGCCATTGATTGAAAATGCGCTGCACGCGCAGAACGTGAGCGCAGAAGTGAATGAAGTTCAATTGCAGGCAGCGATTTTTGTAAAAGATATCAATGGTATTCAACTGCGCAAGCTGAAGTTTGATCCGGCCATCAACAAATATCGAGCATGGTTTGCCATGGCAGACGCGCCGCATGCGGGAACTTTTGAAGCGCTGGTTGCCTTGGACCATGGGGTTGCGCCGATTGAAATCAAATTGCTAAAGACAGGGGCGCTTTCGTCGCAGCCGCCTGCGCAAGTGAAGCGCGGAGAAACCGCCGCCATGCTGGTGGATGGTGCAGGATTCAGCGCGACACTTTCTGTTATATGCCTGGAAAATGGCCTGGCGGAAAAGACGATTCGTGTACGGGAGCAAGCCAGCAAGCGTATTTATCGCGCACAAGTGATTGGTCCGGGTCAATTACATGCAGTAAGCAGGGAGAATTAAAGTGAATAAATTTGTTATTTGCCTGTTATTGTTTGCAAGCTTGACCTGCTGGGGAAAAAACAAAAAAGCTGCGGAGCCGCCGCCACTTCCTATTTATATACCGGCCGAAACGGAAGAGGTCCACACCACCGGCAGCTTGTGGGCGGACCAGGGCATTCTTTCTGACATGTCCAAGGACTACAAAGCCCACAGGGTCAATGACATTGTGATGATCCGCATCGTGGAAAAAACCGATGCCACGCAGACTGGCCAGGTAAAAACCAGCCGGCAGTTCGCGGCCAATGCCGCTGTCACACAGTTGGGTGGCAAGCTTTCCGCCGCAAATAATTTGCAATCGCTGCTGAATGCCAATTCCAGCAATTCACTGAATGGGCAGGGCGCATCCACCTCCAACACCACGTTCAGCACGGTGCTGGCGGGCCGGGTGATCCAGGTGTTGCCTAATGGGAACATGGTGATTGAAGCTTCACGTGATGTTGATATCAATAATGAGCGCACTACAGCGATTGTGCGCGGACTGGTACGGCCGGGCGACGTTGCCGCGGACAACTCCGTGCTTTCCAGTTCAGTAAGCGATCTTCGCCTGCAGCTTAAAGGCAAAGGCGTGGTTTCCGATTCCACTCGGCCGCCGAACAAGGTTGTGCGATTGGTATTGAAGGTTCTTGGGTTTTAAATGAAGAAATTTCTCAAGCTGATTGCATCCATTGTTTTCGGAACACTTTGTGCTGTTATACCTGCGGTGGCAAGCGATAATCCGGGGCCGGACAAAGCTCCCGCACCGTCGCCGAAGGTTAATCCAGCCAATGCTGCCGTGACATCAGCCCCACCCGTAATGGCGAGTGCCGCAACAACAATTACCGGTCCAACCATGCCGCCAAATGTTGCACCAACAAGTAGTGCCACACAGGTGCGTGTAAAAGACATTACGACAATTGAGGGCGTTCGTGAGAACCCGCTGATCGGCTATGGTCTGGTGGTTGGCCTGAGCGGAACCGGTGACAGGCAACAGACAGTTTTTTCAACGCAGACGCTTACAAACATTCTGCAACGGATGGGCGTACAGGTTGCCGGAAACGCCATTCGAGTGAACAACATTGCCGCGGTATTTGTTACGGCAAATCTGCCGCCATTTGCGCGGCCCGGCATGCAGCTTGATGTTACCGTGGCTTCCATTGGAGATGCCAAAAGCCTGGAAGGCGGCTTGCTGTTGCTTACTCCTCTTGCGGCTGCTAATGGACAGACATACGCAGTGGCGCAAGGGCCCATGACGCTGGGCGGTTATTCAGCTGGCGGTGGCGGAAATACCAAGGTTGTAAACCATCCTACTTCGGGCAGAATTCCCGGTGGCGCGATTGTGGAGAAACCGCTGGCCGTGGATTTGACCCAACTGCATACGCTTTCATTCCTTTTGCGCAGCGCAGACTTTGCTACCGCGCGCGATCTGGCAAGCGCCGTGAATCAAGCAGTGGGAAAGCAGATTGCAAAAGCCGTGGATAGCAGAAGGGTGGAGGTGGTCCCCGACCCAAATCTCGGCAGCATTACAGATTTGCTGGCGCAAATTCAGGAGACAACCATAGCTGTGCATTCCATCAGCAAAGTTGTGGTGAATGAGCGGACCGGCACCGTGGTGATGGGAAAAGATGTCCAGCTTGGCGCAGTCTCCATATTGCATGGCACGCTTTCCATTGAAGTCAAGACGGAACTGGCTGTATCGCAGCCAAGATCCTTTGGCACAGGACAGACTACGGTTGTTCCGGAAACCACGATCAAAACACAGGACAGTCCGGCACGGCGAATTGAATTAAAGCAAGGGGCCACGGTTGACGACCTGGTGCGCGGACTCCAGGCAATCGGCGCCACAGCGCGAGACATTGTTGCCATTCTTCAGGCAATGAAAGAAGCCGATGCCTTGCATGCTGATCTTGAGGTGATCTAAAGATGAACAAGCTTGATTTCGCGAATGCAATGAACACCGAGCAGGCTGCCCACGGCCCAGCGCAGCATAAGATCGCAAAGGCTGCGCAAGACTTTGAAGGTATGTTGCTCAGTTCGCTCTGGAAGAGCATGGGTGAGGACATGAAGGGATCGCTGGAAGATGATTCCACCAACTCCTCTTATACAGACATGGGTTTACAGGCCATCGGCAGCGCCATGGCTAAATCCGGTGGAATGGGTATAAGCCGCATGTTATTGAAAGCATTAGAGAAGCAACAAGCGGCAGAGTCCAGCAAGGTCAATGAACAGAAGTAAGCATGGGCAAATTGAAGAGCATAGAACCGTGCGCCGATGAATTCATTGAAATGACCTAGGCAAAGTTTGCCGGGTAAAAGAGTGAAAATTTAGTAAATGCCGAAAATAAATGACAAAAGTACTTAAAGTTTCCTAAAGAACGTGACGATAAGCCAATCAGGAAGCGAGAAACAAAATGCGTATAGATTCATTCCAAAATTCACAGAATATTGACAGTTCAGACCAGGTAACGCGGAAGCAGGACAAGAAAGCAGTCACAACGCAGAACACGACGGAGCAGGAAGGCGTAACGCTTTCTCCGCAGCTGAAAGAGCGGCTGGCAAACACGCCTGATGTCCGCCAGGAACGTGTGGATGCGATCAAGCAGGCCCGGGCAGCGGGCACTTATAACGTTTCCGATAGCCAGCTTGCGGATTCAATGTTCAAAGAATTCTTTAATCGCGGATAAGCGGTTGAACTTAGTGAGTTGTTTATGGAGCAGCTTGTATATACCGTAACAAGAGATGGCGGCGCTGCTGCGCTCAGCAGCACGGGATATCTGCGCCTTTTGGAAACGCGGCTGGCGAAATTTGCCGAACTGGCGGAGAGCCTGACAAGCTGCAGGACAGTATTCATTCAATCCAATGTTGACGCTCTGATGCGTTGCATTGAAGTACAGGCCGCTCACTGCAATGAAATCCTGCGTATTGAACAGGCGCTTGAGCCATACGCAAAACTAACCGATTTTCTCTCTCCTGCTGAGCAGGAGCGGGCCGCTGAGTTGCTGCGCCGCGCTGCCGGACTGAAACGTGACATTCAGCAACTCAATCGCATATATGCCAGCCTGGTTCGTAAAGCCGCCCACAATAATGCGGTTCTCCGAAATCTTTATGCAACCGCTTTAGTGTACGCAGACCCGCGGCAGAACCATGGCGCATCCTGCGGGAAAGTGGAGGTATAACATGGCCGGATTAATGGGAAGCATGTCCATTGCATTGAGCTCCCTTAAAAACAATCAAGAGGCGCTTGATGTTACTTCCAACAACATTGCCAACCAGAACACGCCAGGGTACTCGCGGCAACGCGTAAATTTTTCAGAATCATCTTCCCTCGACTACGGCACACTGCAATTCGGCACAGGCTCACAGATTGATAATATCCAGAGCATCCGCGATCAGGTGCTGGAATTCCGGATCAATTCAGAAAGCCAGCAGGAAGCGGCCCTGGATGCTTACCTCGGTCCCATGCAGCAGGTGCAGGCTTCATTCAATGAAGCTGCAGGCACAGGATTGCAGACCTCCATTAGCGGGTTCTTCAATAGCCTTACCCAGCTTTCCACCGATCCAAACAGCGTTCCGCTGCGCCAGGGTGTAATCACGGCAGCACAGAACATGACAGCGGCATTCAACAGTGCGGCCAACAATCTGAGCCAGTTGCAAACTTCCACAAATGCGCAGATTCCAACGGTTGCCCAGCAGATCAATACGCTTGCATCATCCATTGCGCAACTCAACACACGCATCAGCCAGTCGCAATCTTCAGGAAACAACTCCGGGACTTTGGAAGACGAGCGTAATCAGCTGATTAGCAAGATGTCGCAACTGGTAAACATTTCCATGGTCCAGGGCGATCATGGAGTCATCAACATCTCCACCGCAATGGGCGCTGCGCTGGTGGTTGGCGGCCAGAACTTTGATTTAAAAATTTCCACCAGCCCAAGCACAGGCATGAACCAGATCCAGGCATCGGACGGCACAGATATAACTTCCGGTATTGATGGCGGTCAGCTTGGTGGCTTGCTGCGTGTTCGAGACCAGGCAATTCCGGGGCTAAGCTCCAAGTTGGATACTCTTGCTGCCAGCATCGCAAATTCTGTCAACGCGGTGCATACGGCAGGTTTTGATCTCAATGGCAACGCCGGGCAAAAACTTTTCACGGTGCCCGCAACAGTGGCCGGTTCGGCGCAGTTCATTCAACTGAACATTACTGATCCCACAAAGATTGCTGCCAGCCAGAGCGGCGCCAGCGGAGACAACGCGAACGCCTTGGCCATTGCGCAACTCCAAAACCAGAATATTGCTAGTGGTCAAACGCCGCTCGATTATTACTCCAGCACTGTCGCACAGCTTGGAACTGACGTGCAGTTGGCAACTTCTCAGCGAGACACGCAGGACGTGGTGGTACAGCAGCTTCAAACACAACGGAATTCCATTTCCGGCGTTTCACTGGATGAAGAAGCGGCCAACCTGATTCAATTCCAGCGCGCGTACCAGGCCGCGGCGCGGGTGGTAAACGTTGTGGATGAGCTCACGCAAACGGCCATCAATCTAGGAGTGGGCGGAACATAATATGTCAGTCAGATTCAATCCTGATCTTTACTCCAGCATTCTTTCGGGACTTAACGTCAACAACCTTGAGGAGGCCAATGCGCAGCAGGAGCTTGCCACCGGCCGCCGCGTGAACCAGCCGTCTGATGATCCCGGAGCTACTGCCGTGGCCATTGGCATTCACTGGCAGTCCGCGCAAGATGATCAGTTCAGCCGTAACATCTCCAGTGTGAGCGGACTCCTGCAAACCGCCGACTCCACGATGAGTTCCGTGGTTACCGCCCTGAATCAGGCCATTACGCTGGGCGTGCAATCCGGCGATAGTTCTCTTTCCGCAAGCAATCGCACCACTATCAGCACGCAAATCCAGGATATTGCTACACAGGTGCTTTCGCTGGCAAACACCACATATCAGGGCTCGTACATTTTTGCCGGGACCAATTCCGCGCAGCCCGCCTACGTGGCAAATGCCTCAAGCCCCAATGGAGTCACATATCAAGGGAATTCAGCCACCAACCAGGTGCAGATTGCCCAGGGGCAGAACATTACGGTAAACGTTCCCGGCTCTCAGATATTTTCCAATTCGTCCAATGATGTTTTTACCGCGCTCACCAATCTTGCGCAGGCCGCGCAGTCTGGCAGCGGTGTGGATACGGCTGTGGCACAGCTGCGTTCCGCTTTTGATTACGTCAGCACACAACGCACCTTTTACGGCAGCCAGCTCAACCAGATCCAGACCACAACCACGTTTCTGCAAAACGATAAGCTCCAGCTTGCCAGCCAGGAAAATGATGCTACGGGAATTGACTTGGCCCAGGCCGCGACGGATGTCCAGAAGGCCCTTACCGAGCGTTCAGCTATTCTTGCCGCCGGAAGCAAAATTCAAAATGTAAGCTTGTTGGATTATTTGCAAGGGTAGAAGATTTAAACAGGGCTTTCATCTATTTTAATTCGGCTGTTCAGTGCGATCTGGAACAAGATTGCCAAACAGAAACATTTCTCCATGAATACGATTTGCTCATTGCCAAATGCTGGTTTCAGGCGGCAAGAATGCGCAGTCAGCGGCAATGCAAGGATGGGGATGTTTATTTTTTATGGGCCTGGCTGTTGCGGCACTTCGTCATAATGGCTTGATGGAGGCGGTTCCGAAGATCGTCGGGCAGTTCGTAAACCTGATTATCGCGGTAAATCTCAATGGTTTTTTTTGTGGTGTTCATCACCACGTGGCATTCCTTGCACCAATGCAGGTGTTCGTCCAGTTCGATTCGAAGACTTTCCGTGATTTTGCCGTCAAGATAATCAGTCAACTCTTTTAAAAACTCTGTGCACTTCACCGTTGGCCGTCCTCGCCTCTTTTAGACTTGAAATACTTAGCCAGACGCTCACGGAGTTGCAAGCGTGCGCGTAGCAACCGCGATTTTACCGCAGGTATGCTCAATCCAAGCATCTCCGCCGTCTCCTCCGTGGACATTCCTTCTACATCGCGCAGAACAAAAACTGTTCGGAACCCCGGTGAAAGCCCCTGAATCGTCTTCTTCAGGATGTCACCCAGTTCTGAGGTTCCATAAAGCTGTTCCGGGTTGGGCGACCAATCTGCAACCTCGCGAGGAATGGTCCCTTCGTCTGTCTCCACATCTTCGTCCAGTGAGACAGTCCGGTCATTGCGCCTTTTGCGCAGCCGCATCAACGCTTCATTTACGGCAATCCGAACCAGCCAGGTGTAAAACTTTGAATTCCCCTGGAACTGCTCAAGGTTTTGATATGCCTTAAGGAACGCGTCCTGGACAACGTCCTGAGCGTCTTCCTCATTATGCGTGATGTGCTGCGCGATCCGGAAGACATTGCGGTCATACCGCTTAACCAGTTGGCTGAATGCATCCAGGTCGCCTTTTTTAGCGGCTTGGACTAGCGCCAGTTCGCTGGTTACGTCTTCCTCTGCCTTCTTTTGGATGGTTTCCATGCCGCTCCGACTCAAAAATTAATTTACTATGTTCTGCGTCCCGATTGGGACAAATCCGGTGAAAATAAAAGGTATTAGACTCTTATAAGACGCCTGATGTAACGTTTTGTTACACAGCGCCTCTGATTAAATATGATGAAAACCTTTTGCTCTCTTATGTTTATAGGAGTTCTAACGGCGGTCATAGGCTGCCACAGCGGCTCAAATTCTTCCGCACAGCGAATAAAGGTCGTAATGAAGAAATATACGATTGAGCCTGCCGTGATTCACGTGAAAGCCGGGCAGACCACGGAATTAGCCGTGACCACGGCCGATGTCCAGCATGGCTTTGATGTGCCTGATCTGGGGATTAAGGAACCGGTACGCCCCGGCGATACCGCTATTGTTACCCTCAAATCCCCGCCTAAGGGTGAGTATAAGGTGGTTTGCGGGATTATCTGCGGGCCCCATCATGACGATATGCTGGCAAAGCTGGTTGTGGAATAGAACTTTTAGAGCCGCCCGCAATGAGCGGCCCTAAAGAGCGTCTTTATTCTTTACTGGACTGTCACATAGATAGTCTTTTTAAATACTCCATTCGTATCCGTGGCCTGAACGGAAAGTCGATGCCTGCCGTGGCTCATTGCAATAGATTTACTGATACTCGATCCAGATGCCGTACCCACATTCACGCGATCGAGAAAAATTGTTAATCCTGAAATAGACGTGTTACTCACGGCGCTCCCGGTCACCGTTACAGGAGAGACCAGCCCGGTGGCATCGTCGGTTGGGGTTGAAATAGTAACAATGCGCGTTCCGGATGAGGTGTACGTCACGCCATTTGATTTCGGAACCATCTTGTTCAGGAACCCAGCTTTTCCTACTGCTTGCGTATAGATTTTGTAAGTTCCGGCAGGAATGCTCAGCGTATCCAGATCCAGCGTGGAACTGGATACAGCAATGTCATCCTCCAGACGGATAATGTTCTCTCCCACTGTTCCATCCGTTGATTGATAAACCTTGAAATGATCAATGGTATTTGTGGTTGCGTTTGTGGCTGCATTTGGCTGGTCGCTGGAAACACTTAAGTTCCAATTCAAAGTATGGCCATCAGGCAGCGTTTCGGAAACAGCCCAGCAATTGTCAATGCCGGCTTCCAGCGCGGTGCCTTCATCATAGTCATTCCAGGTAATGAGCTGGAAGTATGGAACAGCGCTGGAAAGACCTGTAGGGTAAGCAAGAGTGTTAAGCCATGTGGTACCGCATTTTTGCAGCACAATGCGCGTGGGATCATGCTGGAATGCGCTGTTCGTATGATCCAAGCCTTTGTACCCGGCGCCCCATACCTGTTGCGTGGTGAAGTGGGAATCGGCTGCTGTATAGAATTTGGCCCATCCACTATCGTAGGTATTGACATCATTTTGTATGGGATTTGCCCAGAGATAAGCGCCGGAAGATTCAACGTGAGTAAATGTGGCAATTCCACCCTGGTTATCGCGGAAGATCATTGCCGGACTTCCTGCTCCAGCGTGGTTAACAGCATCCGTCCAGATTTTTTGCCAGCAATCTGTTGTGCTGGTGCATGTTGCGCCGGTCGCCAAAGTACATGGAGCTCCGCTTGTGCAGCTGCCAAAGTATTGGGTTTCCGCCACAAACGTCTGCAAGACCGGATGGCTGCCGGAAAGCAAATAGGCGCTGTGTGAAAAATATGTGGAGTTGGCGTAAGTGAAATCGGTGAAGATGTGATTTTCAATGCAGGTTGCATCGCTTGAGCCGCAGCTCCCAAATGCCCCTTGGTCGTAATTTAAAACCAGTTTCAGATTTGTTCCAGCCAGCGCTGCCACCACTTTTTTGGTGGTTTCATCCTCTATGCAGTGAACAGTGCCGTTAGGGCATCCGGAGTTGGTTGTGCCGGTTGGCTTTCCATACCAATTCACAACAATGCCGTCAAAACCGCGTGAAGAAATGTCATTCACCTGGTTGGTTACTGT
>DASRCD010000620.1:0-8588 GCA_035653315.1 Candidatus Angelobacter sp. | reverse complement strand
AGAGCGTAAGCACTCTTCCTTCAGAATTTTGGGCGGGGAAATTAAACGTTTGGGTTGTGATTGGCTGACTGTAAAGTTTGTGAAACCGTGCGGGCATACTCTCGAAGCTTTTCCAGCGATGCGGAAAGCGCAGTTGCTTTTTCCGCCAATCCGCGCGCACGCGCCACCGCCATGACCTGTTCTGCTTCCATGTTGAGCCGCTCAAATGTGCTTACCAGGTAGCCCAACGCATCGGCATGCGGTTTCCATAAATATGCCGAACTGGCTTTCTGGTTATATTCATCCACCTCAACCACCATGCGGGAAAGATAAGCGACAATCGTCATCATGATGCTGGCGTAATCAGCGCGAAAACTTTTCTCACCCTGATATTCGGCTTTAAACGCCTCAACTTCCGCCGGGGACAGCATGATCCTGGAATTCTTCACAGGGAAAATACCGGCGGTCACTGGATCAGAGCTGCGCACATGCTCCTTGATTGCCTGGCGTGCGCTGTGAATCTTTCCTTCCTGCACGGCATTTTGCACCGCTTGGGACGGCGCAACCGCGAGCACTTCAGCCTTGATCGTCTGCGATGAAACAGCTTGGGTTCTTGGCGCATTCACCGGAGCGGGTGGTGGAGGAACGCTGGTGGATGTGGTCATTGGTTGAGGATTCACAGCTCTTGGCGGCGGAGGCGCAACTGGCGCAGGCGGCTGGAGCGCAGGCTGCCTTGACCCTGGAGACATGCGCACAGGACGCTTGCTATCAACCAGCTTTTTATAGCGGGAAACCTTGCGAAAATCATCCTGGGCCGATTGGTAATCTTCTTCCAGAATCTGCTCGGTCGGCAGTTCGGTAAGATTCTGTACCGTTACATCACCTTCCACGCGTGACATGATGCTGCCGCCCTCGCGCTGCACGGTTTCAGCAAATGTCTTGATCTGGATTGCGGCATCATGGAAGAGCTCATCAAATTTGCGCCCGAAAACATCATTCCAGACCGCCAGGTTTGCCAGAGAATCAGGATGATAGAAGGAAGCGCCTAGCGAATGCTTGATTTCACGCACGCGCTGCACGATGTTGGAGTCAATGATCTGGTCAAAGTGCCTGAATTCCTCCAACTCCTGATAGAGGTATTCAAATTCCTGCAAAAGCGCAACATGCTCCAGGGGCATGGGTATGCTGGAGACATCCGCCAGCGCGCGATACAGTTCAGCTTCAAAGGCCAGCGCAGATTGCGAGATGAAGGCATAAGAGCTGTCCACTTCAGGCCTTTGCCATGCGGTGGGATGTTCCTTCTGGACAGGCGCGCGAAAAAGATAGGTGATGATGCAATCCGTCTTGTCCCGGTCACCGGGGCGCTGCGATGCCTTGTTCACGAAATAGCGCAGCAAGGCGTGCGCAGTTTCAAAGCCGGGAATAGTCTTGAGGGCGTCGCGAACCAAAGGCGGCGTAAGCGCCAAGTCCAGCAGATCAAGCCACATTTTGAAGCTGGAAATTAATTCCTGGGGATCTCCGGATTCATTTTTGACTTCAGCGGGAACAGGAACATCATGCCCCAGGTTTTTTTGCAGCAACCCGAGATACAAAGCATGAACAGTATTTAAGTCCTGTAGTTCCTTCTGGGGGTCCTGGCCCAAAGTCAACTCCTGCCCTTCATTGATCGCGTCTTTCCTGGGGTGAGAAGCCGGAAATTCCCGTAAGTTTAAACCAGCTTAACCATTCAAACAATCAGGGATTGCCTGACAGGAGAGGTACTCCCTAAGTACCTGCTGATTGTAAGTTAATTCAGGGCTGAGAGTTAACTCTATTTTCCTCCAAGCAGCATTTTGGCGATGGTTTGCAACTGCATGTTTGAAGTGCCTTCATAGATCTTGCCGATCTTGGCATCACGATAGTACTTTTCCACCGGATAATCCTTGGTAAATCCGTATCCACCGTAGATTTCCACGGCCAGCGAGGCCACACGCTCCGCCACCTGGGAGGCGAACAGCTTGGTCATGGCGGCCTCTTTTACAAAGTTCATGCCGGCATCTTTCATGCGGGCGGCGTTATAAACCATCATGCGGACGGCTTCAATTTCTGTGGCCATTTGCGCAAGCTGAAACTGAATGCCCTGGAAATCCGAGATGCTCTTGCCAAACTGCTTGCGCTCCTGCGAATACTTGAGCGCGTTTTCCCAGGCGCCGCGAGCCAGTCCGAGCATCTGCGCGCCAATGCCAATGCGGCCTTCATTCAGCGTTTCAATAGCAATCTTGTAACCCTTGCCCGGCTCACCCAGAACGTTTTCTTTGGGGATACGGCAGTCTTCCAGAATTAATTCGCAGGTGCTGGAAGCGCGTATGCCGAGCTTATCTTCTTTCTTGCCGACGCTGAACCCAGAAAAGTTCTTCTCAACAATAAAGGCCGTGATGCCTTTGTATCCGGCTGAGGGATCAAGCGTGGCAAACAGGATAAAGATTCCCGCTTCCTTACTGTTGGTGATCCAGAGCTTGCGGCCGTTAAGAACATATTCATTGCCCTTAAGTTCCGCGCGCGTCTGCATGGCAAACGCATCTGATCCGGACGCAGCTTCACTCAATGCATAAGCGCCCACGGTGTTGCTGGTCATCTTTGGAAGATAGCGGCGCTTCTGGTCTTCATTGGTCCAGCGGAGCAGGGCATTGTTGACCAGCGTGTTCTGCACATCCACGATCACACCGGCGGAGGCATCCACGCGCGAGATTTCTTCCACGGCCAGAATCGCCTCAAAGAAGGTGCCACCCGCACCGCCGTATTGCTCTGGGACCTCAATGCCCATGAGTCCGAGAGAAAAAAACTGCTCAATCAGATCATGATCAAACACGCCTTTTTCATCCATCTCGCGGACCTTGGGGCGCAGGGCCTGGTCAGCGAATTGGCGGACGTTATCGCGAAACAGGTTTTCATCATCAGAGAGCGCAACCAGAGGTTGCGGAGGCGGTGCAGTCTGGGTGGAAAGTTGAGACATAGTAAATAGTCCTTTGAAGTGATTCAGCCAAACTGAAAATTGTATCACTGGGAAATAGCAGCCGGGCAGTCGGCAATAGCATCCGTCAAACCTACTTACCGCAAGTTCGCGAAGGACGCAACGAAAGCAGAGTAAACATCTGCGTTACCTCTGCGGTCTTTTGCATCCTTTTGCGGTAGAGCTTTTGCCAAACTCTGATGGCTCCCCACTTGACGCGTATGCCATTACCAATTTTAATGCCTAGCATGCGTGTAGCCTTCTTAGGAATGGGAATCATGGGCCGGCCCATGGCAATGAATCTGGTCAAGGCCGGTCACGAAGTCACCGTTTGGAACCGTACGCCTCGCGATGTGGAAGGGGCCAGGACAGCCGCTACTCCGGCGGAAGCCGCAAAGAACCAGGAAGCGGTGTGGATTTGCGTATCTGACACCAAGGCTGTGCAGGCCGTGCTGTTTGGGCCTGGAGGCGCCGTTGAGGGGCTTTCCAGCGGAACGGTGGTGGTGGATTCCAGCACCATATCTCCTTCAGCCAGCCTGAACTTTATGGAAAGTCTGCAGGAAAAAGGCTGCGAATTTCTGGATGCTCCGGTGACCGGATCGAAGATTGCGGCGGAGAGCGGGCAATTGATCTTTATGATCGGCGGCGAAGCGCACAATATTGAGCGCGTTGAGCCGCTGCTCCGCGCCATGGCGAAAAAAGTGATCCACATGGGGCCGAACGGCAAGGGGCTCTCCGCCAAGCTGGCGCAGAACATGAACATTGTTTTTATGTATGAAGGCCTGTGTGAAAGCCTTACGCTGGCGAAAAAACTTGGCGTGCCCATGGAGAAGATGTTTGAACTGATTGAGTCGTCCATGATCAGGTCAGGCGTGGCGGAGTACAAGAAGCCATTCATCCTGAACCAGGATTGGACCCCCAATTTTCCGCTGAAGCTGATGCACAAAGACATGCACCTGATGATGGACGCCGCAAAGGAAAATGGCGTGGAGCTTCCCGGGCTGACCAAGATTGATGAAATCTATGAAGAAGCCGTGAAGGAAGGCCATGAAGACCTGGATTATGCCGTGACCATTACGCTGCTGGAAGAAAAAGCCGGGCTGAGGAAGAAAGGGAAGTAGCCCGGAACAGACCGGCCAGACATATAGAGGTAGACGCGGCGACGTCTACCTCTATTTTTGCGATTAGTTGACTATTGGATCGGCTGCGGACAGCCACCGCTTAAAGTGGAACCATCAATACCGTAGCAGGTGTTGCAGTCTTCTCCAACACGAAACCCGCAATGACCTCCGCTGGTGTTGGTGCTGCAGAATTGTGCCTGTGTACGGCACAAAAAATTGGTTGACGCAGTAGGACGATGCTGCATGGCTTGAAGGGTGGCAAGACTGAACATAAGGACCGCAAGCTTTAATACTAGTTTTTTAGGCATGGTACTCCTTTCAACAGCTCATGCCGCAATTCTAGGTTTCCGGACTGCGCGCAAAGAACGGCAATAAGAATAATTTCTGCTTTTCAGATTCCGTTTTGGAAATCTGATCTTCTGCGCAATTTCGCTAAGAACTTACTCATCTTTGGACTTCTTTTTTTTCAATGGAAGCCGCTTCTGTACGGGGACAAGTTTAAACAGCTCAGAAGGCGGCACACCAAGGCCATGGGAGAGCTGGAGCATGCCGTCAAAGGACACGGTTTGCTCGGCGCGTTCAATGCGCCCTATCTGGTTCCGGTGGAAGTCACACATCTCCGCAAGCTTCTCCTGAGAGAGATGCCGTTCAATTCGCAAAATACGGACCTGTTTGCCGAACAAAACCAATGCGCTGGGCACGCCGTATAGTCTTTCGGCAAGCCGCCCAAATCTACACCTTGATTAGATAGCATCCTGATTAGATGTATAATTGGGCTGCTTATTTATGGTTCCGACTATACCAGATATCGCCCATGGCAACTGTTTTATTGAGGGCAGGAGCACCATTCCGGCGGCAACTCCACCAAGGCGCCGCAATGGATTGACCTGCCCGTGGATGGCGGGAGTTTTGTTGCGCTTCTAAACACCTGGGGCGTTTCCGGCCTCTGGCGATGGGAATTGTTGGATATTCCCAATCGCCAGGGGAGAAGCCCCGGAGAAAGCGCGATGAAACTCAAGGTGGCGAACTCGCCGTACCGCTAACGGTGATTCGCCGAGTAAAGGGGCCGCCATGCGCGGGAGTCCATGAGCACTCCCGCGCTTCCTGTCTCGCTGCCTCCTGTACGCCGGGCACATTGGGAAGCGAAGGCTCTAGTCGCGCTATATTGCAGTATGCTGGCGTTAATTCAGAACCGACTAAGACTTCTTTGCCCCTCAAAAAAGACAGGAGATAGACGCCAGCAAATTTTTGCAAGCCTATCTCCTGTTCTGCTATCTATCAATTCCGACTACTTAGGGTTTTGTTTTAATCCAGTGGGGAATCCATCGGGAGGACAGCCATTGACCAAAATTGAACCGTCATCGCCGTAACAGGTGTTGCAATCTTCGCCCAGGCGGAACCCGCAACTGCCTGTGCTGGTGAAGGTGGAGCAGAACCGCGCGAATGGCGGGCATATGCCGTCCTGATGCTTGGGCGTCTGCATGGCATGGAGTGTGGCAAGACTCAAAGCTAAAATACCAAATTTCAAAGCTAGCCTTACGGGCTTCATTTCAGGGCCTCCTCAAACAACAGCTATCCGCTCATTTTAGGGGCGACGCCGCGGAGCAATAACAGATTTGCAGATAAATTTATTCTTTTAGTTTCATTTCAGAACATCAGAGTCTTTGCATAGAAGTGTTAACGGTGATGTAAACAATAAAGAAGATAGACACGGTAAGCCTGTGCCTATCTCCTGGTTCTGCCTATCTATTAATCCAGAGTTTACTCAAAGCGCGGACAGCCGCCGCTTAAAGTGGAACCATCATCGCCATAGCAGGTATTGCAGTCCTCGAACCGTTGGAATCCGCAATGGCCGGCGCTAGTGCCTGTGCTGCAAAGCACTGCAAACGGACGGCACACAGGTGCTGCTTCGGCCGGAGTGGCTTGGATGGTATGAAGAGCGGCAAGACTCAAAGCTAAAATCGCAAATTTCATAACTAGTTTTACGGGCTTCATTCGGGTCTCCTCAAAACAACAGCTACCCACTCATTTTAGGGGGGCGACGCCGCGGAGCAATAACACATTTTGCAGATAAATTATTTTTTTAGTTCCATTTCAGCACCGGCTTGGCAGGGTTCTCGCTGTGGCTGGTTTAACTCAGGAAGCAGGACTTGAGTGATCGCACGAGATTGCCATTATTGCGCGGAATCGGAAGGGCAAAAGATTGAACCCCAGAAGACGCAGAGAGCGCCAAGGAGGATGGGAATCTGATGACTGGAAAACAAAATCTCACCACCACGGAGACACAGAGGCACGGAGAAAGTGGAAAAGATTGCCAAAATAACCGGAATTGCCAAAATTGAAAATTGAAAAGTCAAACCCTTACCACGGATGAACACGGATCAAACGGATTTTAGATCGGGTGATCGCACGTGATCGGGTGATCTGGTGATCGGGAACAGCAAAGGCTTTTAACGCGGATTCGCGCGGATGGACACGGATCGAAACGCAAAAGCAGATCTCACCACGGAGACACGGAGGCGCGGAGAAATGCAAACCGCTAAAGCGAACTCAGGGGCTAAAGCTAGGAGCCAAAGCTAGGGCGGGACTAAGCTAAGGGCTAACCTCCAAAACAAAACCGCCTGCTTTGTGGCAGGCGGCAAGAATAAAGGATTTTTGTTCTGCGGATTTGTTGCTTCGACTTTTAGACCAGTTCGTGTTCCTTCGTGCCTCTTTGTGGTTCAAGGCTTTGAAGAAATGTTAGCCGGCTTTTTCCATTGCGGGCAGAGAGATGTCACGGCGCTCAACCATTTCTTTGGTGACTTCAAACTCTTTTACGCGCTTCTGGCTGGGCAGGTGATACATCAGGTCCAGCATCAGCTCTTCCAGGATCATGCGGAGACCGCGCGCGCCGACCTTGCGCTGCATGGCTTCACGGGCGATAGCGCCGAGTGATCCGTCAGAGAAGCGCAGTTTTACGCTTTCAAACTCAAACATGCGCTGATATTGCTTGATGATGGCGTTGCGCGGCCGGGTGAGGATTTCAATGAGCGCGGATTCGTCAAGATCATTGAGGATGCCGACGACTGGCAGGCGTCCGACAAATTCAGGGATGAGGCCGAAGCGGACAAGGTCTTGCGGCTCGGCTTTCTGAAGAAGTTCAGTGTCACGCTTGCTGGCTTCAGTAAACTCTTTTTCCTTCTGCTCATTGGTGCGGAAGCCCATGGACTTTTTGCCGATGCGCCGGGCGACAATCTTTTCCAATCCGACGAACGCGCCGCCGCAGATGAAGAGAATGTTGGTGGTATCTACGGGAGTAAATTCCTGGTGAGGATGCTTGCGTCCGCCCTGAGGAGGAACGTTGGCCACGGTGCCTTCAAGAATTTTGAGCAGCGCCTGCTGCACGCCTTCACCGCTTACGTCGCGGGTGATGGAGGGGTTCTCGTCCTTGCGGCCGATCTTGTCGATTTCGTCGATATAAATGATGCCGGTCTGGGCGCGGCCTACGTCGCCATCAGCAGCTTGCAATAGTTTGAGAACAATATTTTCAACGTCCTCACCAACGTAGCCAGCTTCGGTAAGCGTAGTGGCGTCAACGATGGCGAAAGGCACATCGAGCATGCGGGCCAAAGTCTGGGCGAGAAGCGTTTTGCCGGTACCCGTGGGGCCGATGAGCATGATGTTGGATTTTGAAAGCTCGACTTCGCCAGTCTTGGTGCGGTTCATGTGGATCCGCTTGTAGTGGTTATAGACGGCGACCGAAAGCTTCTTCTTGGTCTGCTCCTGGCCGATGACGTATTCATCGAGGAAGGCTTTTACTTCCTGCGGCTTGGGCAGATGATTGGGCGCAGCAGCGGCATGCGACTCAGTACGGTCATCTTCAAGAATGGAGTTGCACACGGCAACGCATTCATCGCAGATGTAAGCCCGGGGGTAATCGCTTGGCGATGAGATGAGCTTGGCGACGGCGTCCTGCGATTTGTGGCAGAACGAGCAACGAAGTGTTTCTTCCGGTGTCCTGGGCTTCACGATCTACTCCTTTGAATCAGCAGGGCTTGGATCTTTTTGGGCCAGCCGCCCCGCACGATACATTCATACTTACTTATGCTTATAAATGATATCGTCAATTATTCCGTACTCTTTAGATTGTTGTGCGTTCATTATAAAGTCACGCTCAACATCTTTTTCAACCTTTTCCAGCTTCTGCCCGGAATGCTTGGCAATGAGCTGGCTGGTGATTTCGCGCATCCGCAAAATCTCTCTAGCATGTATATCAATATCTGTGGCTTGGCCGCTAAGGCCAGACATCAAGGGTTGATGAATAAGAATCCTAGAAGTGGGTAGGGCAAAACGCTTACCCGCGGCACCGGCGCAGAGTAACAAAGCGGCCATACTGGCGGCTTGCCCGCAACAGATAGTCATTACGTCAGGACGCACGAACTGCATGGTGTCATAAATCGCCATCCCCGCTGTGATCGATCCTCCCGGCGAGTTGATGTAGAGCTGGATGTCCTTTTCCG
>DASRCD010000619.1:0-2687 GCA_035653315.1 Candidatus Angelobacter sp. | reverse complement strand
TGCGAAAAGGATGCTGAAGGGGCTTTGCCTCTGGTTTCCCAGGCGGCGGAAGATTGCTGGATGTAATTTGAAAGCGAGCGGCGAACGCGGGTAAGGGCGGAATAGTCATTGTTGAGCGATGCAGCATCGCCCTTATGGCCGGAAGCCTCACTGGCATTGATAAGTGAATCCAGCGCTTCACAGACCAGGCTCACATCGTCATACAGCTTAAAAGTTGTGGAGATGTTGCCGCGTGAGTTTTGCACGTCTCGAATCAGGTCAGGCAGGGCATTTGCCAGATTGCGGCGCAAGGAGCCTGCTATCTGTTGCGCCTGCTGGGTATGCGAGCCGTCTTTGGTAAAACCGGTTTTCCAGCCGGACTTCCACTTGTCCACGTTCAAGCTGGCAATATCAATCTGCGTGGCTTGCGAGATGCGGTCCAGATCAATCAGTGTGGCGTTCAGGTCCAGGCGGCCTGAATTTGCCATGACTACCTGTGTGCGTTGCGTGTTACGCGATTGCGCAGGCAGACTGGATGTGAAAGCAAAGCTCAAAGAAATGGCCATTATTGCAGGCACAACATTTTTCATTACAACACCTCGCTTAGTGCTAAGGATAGCTTTGTTCGTCTGGATTCAGCGCATTACCGATGTCCAATGCCGTAAACAACCATGGGACTGTATCGACCAGAACAAATTTGGTTCAACACAGATGGGCGCGAAAACCAAAATAAAAACATTGGGGCAGTTTGGTTTATGGGTAGCGGCAAAGAAAGTCTCTGAACATAGCCAGCGTGGGGTTCTGCTAGACTTGGCTGTTTATGACAGCCACGGTTCACTATCAGCGAAACTGGGCGTCATGGTGGGCGCTGTTGTTTGCCCTGGTGGCGCTATTCTCCAACGCCGGCTTTTTTGTTGCCCTGCCCGGCCAGCGTGTCATTGTCTGGCTAAGTTTTGCTTGTGCGGCGCTCTCCCTGGTGTTTCTGGCTGTTGGAGCCAGGAGAGCTTTTGCGCAGCCTGAGATTTATGGCAGCAGGAGCACGACCCTTGTGCTGGGAATTTTTTGTCTGGCTATCTCAGGATTTGCCGTTTTTGCTTCAATTAATGCCCGGAAGCTCCCATCCGCTTCCGCTGCGCCGCAAATTGGGCAGCGCGTGCCTGACTTCACTTTGACAGATACAAATGGCAAGGCAGTTTCATTAACCCAACTGGAACATGGAACAGCCCTCGGCGGCGCACCTGGCGCAGCAACGCCCAAAGCGGTGCTGTTGATTTTTTATCGTGGTTATTGGTGACCGTTCTGCAACCTCGAGTTGCGAGGTGTGGAGAAGAACCTTAAAGAATTTACGGATGCAGGCATTCAGCCGGTGGCAATCAGCGTGGATACGCCGGAAGCATCGCGCAATCTGGCGGCAAAGGCCGGATACACTTTTCCCATTCTTTCCGACCCTAAAGCGGAAACTATCCGGCAATATAATCTGCTGCATAAAGGCGCAGGGCCGGAGGGCAGTGACATTGCTAGGCCCGCGGAATTTCTGGTGGATTCTTCCGGCGTGGTGCGCTGGGAAAACTTTACTGAGGATATTCGTGTGCGCGCCCGGGCCGATGAGATGCTGGCAGAGGCGAAAAAGCTGAAATAGGCTTAGTTTATACCCAGGAAAAACCGCGCCGCACTACAGATACATTCCTGACGAAGTCCTCGCGCATAAAAAACAGCGCTATTCTGCATTAATCATTCAGCAATAAAAACTGCCATCGATGAAGAAGAGTTTTAAGGACTTCTTCATCGATGGCAGCAACGAGTGAAAACTGCTTTTCTACTGGACCGTCACGTTTACAACCGTGGTGGCCTGAGTACCGGCCCCAGAGGCGGTCACTGTAACTGAGAAAGTGCCTTTGGGCGTTCCCGGTATGATTGTTTTGTGATCGCCGCAACTGGTGAGCGAAAGCAGGACAATTGCTCCCGCTGCCAGCATCAACAACTTCCTGCGCGCCTTCTGATTGCGGGCCGCAAGTCCAATCAAGCCAATCACTGGAAATACCATGGCATAAATTGGAGCAGGTGTTTGCGTTGGCAAGGCATTATCCAGAGGCACTACAGCGGACGAACTGACAGTAGTGCTCAGCGTCATGGTCACCGTGGCTGAGAGTTGATTTTCAGAAGGCGGATTAAAGCTGCAAGCAGCTCCAGCCGGAAGCCCGGTGCAGGCAAATGTTACCGTGCCAAGGCCGGGGGTGGAATTTACAGTGAAAGTCACAGTGCCGGAGCTGCCTTGCGTCACCGTGAGCGAATTACTTGGAGACGTTATCTGCAATGGAGCGCCGATGTGCGTGGCATCAGTAGCCGTGTTGTTGTTGGTATTTACATCACCGCCGCCGGAAACCGTAGCGGTATTGGTGACGTTTGGCGCGATGCCTTGCGGCACATTCACCGTCAGCGTGATTACCGGATAGCTGCTGCCTGAAGCCAATGCATCGGCGCGAGTGCAGGTGAGCGTTGCCAGTGTACAGCTCCAGCCTGTCCCGGCCATCGCCGTGGGAACAAATGTGGTGGGCACGTTCGGCAGCGTATCCGTAACCGTGACCGTTCCAGATGTAGGACCAAATCCAGCGTTGCTGACCGTCAAGATGAAGGTCGCCCCGGTTTGGCCAGGAGTGAAATTGCCGGTATGGGTAGCGGCAATCGTTGGATCGGGTGCGATGACATCA
>DASRCD010000618.1:0-5523 GCA_035653315.1 Candidatus Angelobacter sp. | reverse complement strand
GAAGCTGGCAGGGCGCTTTTCCAGAAAGGCCGTTGTGCCTTCCTTTTTGTCTTCAGTGGCGCTGCAAACGGCGAACAGCGTTGCTTCAACAAACAGGCCTTCCTGCAATGTCATGTTCATGCCCTGGTTCACGGCTTCCATGCAGTACTGGATTGCCAGCGGTGCCATGCCAATAATTTTCTGCGCAATCTCTTCCGCCCGAGGAATCAGCCGGTCTGCCGTGACCACCTCATTTACCAGCCCAATGCGATGCGCTTCCTGTGCCGTAATCATTTCTCCGGTCAGCAAAATCTGCATCGCCAATCCTGTGCCAACCAGTCGCGGCAAACGCTGTGTGCCGCCATAACCCGGAATAATGCCCAGCTTCACTTCCGGCTGCCCGAGCTTTGCATTTTCACTGGCCAACCTCATGGTACATGCCATGGCAATCTCGCATCCGCCGCCCAGCGCAAAACCATTAATACAGGCGATCACCGGCTTTCCAAGATTTTCAATCAGGTCAAGAGTAGCCTGCCCTTTATGCGTGTAAGCCTTGGCTTCGACAGGATTATTCCTCGCCAGCTCATTGATGTCCGCGCCTGCGACAAATGCTTTTTCCCCGCCACCGGTCAGGATCACCACGCGGACCTGCTTGTCTTCTTTCAACTCGCTGAATACCTGCCACAACTCCTGCATGGTGGCCATGTTCAGCGCATTGAGCACCTTGGGGCGGTCAATGGTGACGTAAGCGATCTGGTTTTTCTTTTCGAGTTTGACATTGCTGAGGGTCATCAAAAAACCTTTTTACCGCGGATTAACGATGATCTTTGCGGATCAACAATTAGCAATTGGCCAAAGCTTAAAAGGCAACGACTATTGCTTGATCCACAATACAAAGCTAACTGCTAGTTGCTGACTGCTGACTTTCTGATCAGCGCATATCTGCGTTTATCTGCGGCTAAAACTTAATTGGAGTGGGGTTCGAAGGATCTGCATAATCATAAAACCCCTTCCCACTCTTTCTTCCATACCATCCGGCCATCACCAGACGCTTCAGCAATGCTGGTGAGGCAAAGCGGCGCTCGCGAAACTCGTCAAACATGACTTGCGAAATGTAGTACGTGGTATCGAGGCCCACGAAATCCAGCAGCGTGAAAGGTCCCATAGGATAGCCGCAGCCCAGCTTCATGGAATTGTCGATGTCTGGAATGGAGCCTACTCCTTCTTCATAGGCGCGAATTGCGTCGAGAAGATACGGCACAAGCAGACGGTTCACGATAAAGCCGGTTTTGTCACTGGTGCGGACAGGCACTTTGCCCAGGCTCTTGCCAAATTCATAAGCCACGTCAAAAGATGCATCACTAGTGGCAATGGTGCGCACCACCTCTACCAGTTTCATCAGCGGCACTGGATTAAAGAAATGCAGACCGACAAACTTGTCAGCGCGTTTTGTTGCCGCTGCAACTTCGGTAATCGAGATGGAAGACGTGTTGCTGGCAAAGATTGCGTCTTTCTGAACGATTGCATCCAGAGCCGCAAAGGTCTTCTTCTTGACCTCAACGTTCTCAATAATTGCCTCAATAATAATGTCGCAATCAGCAAGATCGTTCTGGCTGGTGGTTCCCTTGATGCGGGTGCGCGATTCTTTGGCCTTCTCTGGAGTAATGCCGGTCTTGTCCGGCTTCTCGGCGAACTTGGCCAAAGATTTTTCGATCCCGGCAAAGCCTTTATCCAGGAACTTCTGTTCCTGCTCCAGCACGGTCACGTCATAGCCGGCAACTGCGCTGACCTGCGCGATGCCTGACCCCATCAGCCCACAACCAAGCACTCCAACTTTTTTGATCGCCATATTCCCTCTTTAACCACAAAGGACACGAAGAAGCACGAAGTACTAACTACTTTCTGCTTTAAAAGTTCAAAGCTCCAGGTCGAGGTACTCTCGCGATGAGAGATGCACTACCCTTTGTGTTGCTTCGTGTCCTTTGTGGTAAATCTCTTTTACCGCTGCAAATTCTCCACAATCATCGCAATGCCCTGGCCGCCGCCAATGCAGGCTGTCGCCAATCCGTATTGCGCTTTGCGGCGACGCAGCTCATGCAGCAGCGTAATTACCAGCCGCGTTCCGGTCGCACCCAGCGGATGTCCCAACGCAATCGCGCCGCCATTAACATTTACTTTGCTGCGGTCCAGCCCTAACTCTTTTTCCACAGCGAGATACTGCCCCGCAAAAGCTTCATTGACCTCAATCAGATCAATTTCGTCCAGCTTCAGTCCGGCTTTTTTGAGCGCTGCACGCGTAGAAGGCACCGGGCCGCTGCCCATGATTTTAGGCTCCACGCCGGCTATGCCCCAGCTCACAATGCGTCCCATGGGTTTCAGCCCGCGCTTTTCCGCCTGATCCAGCTTCATCATCACAACGGCGGCGCCGCCATCCACAATTCCGCTGGCATTGCCTGCGGTAACCGTTCCATCTTTGCCAAAAGCCGGTTTCAGCTTGCCCAGCCCTTCCATGGTGGTCTCAGGGCGAAGATGATCGTCTTTTTCAAACATCTCTCCTGTGGGTTCGCCTTTGCGGTTCTTCAGGGCGACCGGGGTAATTTCCTCCGCCAACCGGCACGCTTTCTGCGCAGCGCCGGCCTTTTGCTGGGATTGCAGCGCAAATTCATCCATCTGTTCCCGCGTGATGCTCTGCTGCTTGGCATAAAGCTCAGCGGTATTTGCCATGTAGAGGCCGCAGTATGTATCCAGCAAGGCCACCATCAGCGAATCTTCCATCTTGCCTTCACCCAGGCCCAGGCCCCAGCGCAACCCGCGGATCACATGTGGCGCCTGCGACATGGATTCCATTCCGCCCGCCAGCACCACGTTGGCTTCGCCAAGTTGAAGCATCTGCGCCGCATTCACCAGTGACTGCATGCCGGAACCGCACAACCGGTTCACCGTGAGGGCAGGCGCCTCAATCGGCAATCCGGCTTTCAGTGCTACATGGCGCGCACCAAAAAGCGCATCACCGGAAGTTTGTTGCGCATTGCCAAAAACAGCGTGATCAAACTCTTTGGGATCAACGCCCGCGCGCTTGATGGCTTCCTGGCCGGCAATCGCGGCCAGGTCCATGGCGGTAAAGTCGCGCAGTTTGCCGCAATAGCGGCCCATTGGCGTGCGCGCGCCACTTACGATTGCAATGTCTGTAGCTTGTGCCATAAAGAGAAAACCTACTGTATGAAGAGTTTGGTCGAGCAGGGCAAACCCTTAAGTGTATCAGCGGAAAACAAGGTGAGCAACGCGGTGGGCGTGCGTGAACGGCAGGAAATGGGGAAAGCATCTCAATGAACGCGCGGCAGATAAGTGCTGACAATAGACGAGCGGCAGAAATTCTGCTCAACTGAGGGAGAGCTGCGCTTAAACAAATTCGCGCAACCAGCAGACTCTTAAGCCTGTCGGCTGCGCGAGAAATGAAAGTCAACTGGCCTTACTTTTCGCAGCGCAGATGTCCATCATCATTGATGATTTCACTGCGGCATTCGCGATAGTTTTCCAGTTTGGTGGCACGCGTATCACCGCCTCTGGTAGTGCAGCGCGCTTCAAGATCAAATCCATGAATGTGAACGTCCTGGCAGGTCTGCGTGTACGATCCGTTGGGGAATCCCGCAGGATAACCGGCTGCGACAGGGTAACGGTTATCTACGTAGCCAGCTGACGCCGCTACACAGCGCAGATGGCCATCATTGTTGACGATCTGTCCACGGCATCCCTTGTAATCATCCAGGCTGGTCTTGCGCCAGTCACCATCGCGTGTCTGGCAACGCGCTTCCAGGTGGTCGCCATGGCTCTTAATATCTTTGCAGGTCTGCGTATAGGAATCCACAGCCACCGCCGGAGTTCCGGGCTGCTGATAGCCGGGCGTTACAATGCAGCGCAACTTTCCATTGTCATTCACAATGTCGCCATGGCATTTGTTAAAGTCATCGAGCTTGGCATCATGCCAGTCTCCGCTGGTGGTCTGGCAACGCGCCACAAGATCATCGCCATTGATCCGGACGTCCTGGCAGGTCTGGACATAAGCTCCGTTTGGTAAACCAGCAGCTACACCAGGTGCATTGCCAACACCACGGCTGCATCGCAAGGATCCATCGTCATTGATAATGTCGCTCTGGCAGCGTCCAACTTCATGCAGTGTAGCGTCATGCCAGTTTCCATTGGAATCCTGGCAGTTTGCGGCAAGCGTGTCACCGCGAAAATCAACATTTCTGCAGGTCTGCTGGTAAGAACCTGGTGGAATCGATTGTGCATTGGCCAGGCTCCCCAGGCCCAGCACAAATGAGGCAACGGCAAGAATCCAACTACGGCGCATAACTTTTCTCCCATTTATTGTCGGCGGCGCTCAATGGATTAAGCACCTATGGAGTGTTTGGATTCGAATTTTGCGCGCGCAGTTGTGGCCAAGAATTCGCGCCAGAGCTGCTGGGTTAAGCAACCTTTGTCACCCGCCTTTGCAGCTACAAAGCAAAACGGCGCTTAAGTTCAGCGCCGCTTTCCAGGATGAGATTTTCTTTGTTTACTTTTTGGCTCTTAATTCACGCATGATCTCTTCCACCAGTTCTGGCTTGAGCCGTTCCATCACGCGATGCACGGCCTGTGCAATCGTATGATGTTCAGCGCCGGTTTCAGAGGCGGCAGCGGCCGCCACAGAAGGCAGTGTGGATTCAACCGTGGCAGCAACAACGTCGTGCTGGTCAGTGGGTTCCGGCGCCGCTGGTTCAGGCGTGAGCGGCTCAGCGGCTGACACTTCAGAGACTTCCGCCGAAGTATTTGCGTGAGCTTCTGGTACTGAGTCAGGAACTCTGATAGGCGGCTGATATTCAAAGGAAGGCGCTGGTTCAGAGGCTGATGTAAAGTCAGCCGAAGCTGAGGCAACCGAAGTTTGTGGAGTCTCCACTGAGGGTGAAGGCTCTGCGGTAAAAGCCGCTTCGGTATGCGTTGAATTGGGGGTAGCACTGGAAACTGTTTCCGCCTGTGGTGCAGCATTTGCCGGGGTGGCAAGCGCTTCAGCCTGGGGAACAGCAGCTTCAGCAACATGGCTATAAGCCGCCATAGCAGCGGCAACGCGCGCCTCAAAGTCAGCGTCCGAAACTTCCGCAATCGGAGCGGTGGAAGATGTGGCAGCTTTTGTCTCTGCAGAATTGCTCTCTGCAGGTATTTCAAGCTCAGGCGTTTTGGTTTCAACAGTATTTACGCTCAGCGGTTCAGGCTGGCTCACTGGGGCAGCTTCCACGTGCTCCAAAGGCGACATCAAGCCTGGCTCAACGTGATCGGCAACCGTGCTACGCGTGGTTTCTTCAGCTGTTTCCTGCAAAGCTGGTTCACGCGGAATCTCAATATCGTCAATGGGAGCTGCTGCCGTGGGAACAATTTCATAAGCTGCGGATGGCGGCGGCTCAGGCATAGACTGTACTGCTGGAGCGGGCTCCGGTTCCTTAAACACCGGGATAAATTGGGGATGTGGCGGTTCGGATACAGCTTCCGTTTCGTGCGCAACAGGAGTTG